>JBHASY010000127.1:0-7089 GCA_041831635.1 Acetoanaerobium sp.
AAAACTATACTATATATATCCAAAATTCTTATCTTAAAAAACAAATTATTATGGAGGTTTTATTATGTCAAAGTTAGAACATGGCGCAAACCTATTTGATCTTGCGTCTAAATATGGCTTTAAAATAGATGAAATTATGGATTTCAGCTCAAACATCAATCCTTTCGGAGCAAGTCCAAAAGCTCTTGCAGAGATTTGCAAAAATCCGAATTCAGTTTCTATTTATCCGGATCCGTCATATACACAGCTTAGAAAAGCTATAAGTTCATATACTCGAGTTTCTAAAGAAAATATTTTACTTGGAAATGGTGCTACAGATCTGATTTCAGGGTTCATAAAATATGTAAATCCTGCTAATGCTATGATTTTATCCCCTGCCTACTCAGAGTATAAAAAAGAATTTACTAAACTAAATTCTAAGGTTTTTGAACTTTTTTTGTCAGAAAAAAATTCTTTTAAAGCTGATGTTACATCCATTATAGACTATGCAAGTTCAAATAACTGTGAGATGATAGTCATTTGTAACCCAAATAACCCTACAGGAAGTATACTGACTTCCGATGAAATAAAACAAATACTTGAAAACACAAATGCTTATATTTTAGTCGATGAAACCTATGTGGAATTTACAGACCAAAACATTTACTCAAGCACTGTTTTAGTTGATGAATTTCCCAAGTTATTTGTCATAAGAGGAACCAGCAAGTTTTTTTCTACTCCCGGAATAAGACTTGGTTATGCTCTTTGCAGTGATAAAGAAATAAAATCATCTATAAACAAAGACACTAATTTGTGGAACATAAATATATTCGCTGATAAAATGGGGCAGATTATGTTCTTAGACAAAGAATATCAGGCTGAAACTTTTAAGCTGATGGAAACGGAAAGAAAGTTTATTTTTGATGAATTGTCTAAAATGCCTCAACTAAGGGTATATAGTTCCAAAGGAAATTTTATACTCTCTAAAATTTTAACTTCTACGCTGACAGCATACGACTTATATGAGGCGTTACTTCCTCATAGAATAATAATAAGAAATTGCTCAAATTTTGCCGGTCTTGGAGATAGTTATTTTAGAGTTTGCGTGCTTAAACCCGATGAAAACATTCTACTTATCAAAAAATTGAAAGAAATTTTTTCAAAGTGATTTTTGAAATAAATAAAAAAATATAAATTTTATATTAGAATTTAAAATTAAAAAAATATTTATGGAGAGTTTTAAATGCGTGATTGTTTTGAACAAATAAAACAAAAATTTAAAAATTACAAAACCGATATAATAGACCACGACAGTTCATTAGAGTCTGCTGTTTTAATTCCGCTTCTCAACATAGACGGTACTGTACACGTACTGTTTCAAGTCAGGTCAAAGAATATAGCAACTCAGCCCGGAGAGATTTCATTTCCCGGCGGAAAAAAAGAGTTTTCTGACAAGGATTTCATGCAGACTGCTGTGCGTGAAACCTGTGAAGAACTAGGCACAGACGAGGGCAACATAGAAATAATAACGGAAATGGATACCTTTGTCGCTCCATTTAATATGATAATTTACCCTTATCTTGGAATAATAAAAGATTTTTCAAAAATTAACATAAACGAAGATGAAGTCGACCATATTTTTTTAGTACCCTTGTCTTATTTTTTTGATACTAAACCTGATATTTATAAGTCCAAAGTTTCCATAACTCCCGGTGATGATTTTCCATATCATCTACTCCCTCAAAAAGAAACTTATACTTTTAAGACAGGAAATTATAACGTGCTTTTTTATGATTATAAAGGCTATATAATTTGGGGAATAACTGCAAAAATTATGAATGATTTTATAAATAAATGTGCCGGTCTTTATTGTCGATTAGAGGAGGAAATTGATATTGGAAAAGCGTAGTTATCTTCCGGAAATTGCTGCCGGTTTGACATCTGTCATCTTTGGTATGAGCTTTATGTTTTCGAAATTAGCACTTGAAAAATATCCGCCTATAGTGCTTATTTCTCATCGTTTTTTGTTGGCATTTGTGGTTATGAGTATCCTTATACTTTTTAAACTTATAAAAGTAGACTTAAAAGGGAAAAATATGAAAAACCTCTTTTTGCTCAGCTTTGCTCATCCTTTTTTGTATTTTATCTGTGAAAGCTATGGAATAAAGTATTCCGCTTCTTCACAGGCAGGTATTATGATTGCTCTTATCCCTGTAAGTGTAGCTATACTTGGAACTATATTTTTAGGAGAAAAAAACACCAAACAGGAAATTTTCTTTATACTTTTATCTGTGGCAGGTGTTGCGTACATAGCGTATGGAAAAAATACCGGCGAAACTTCAAGCCTTATCGGTATTTTATTTCTTTTAGGTGCAGTGATTTCATACTCGGGCTTTAGTATTTTCTCAAGAAAAATCGCATCACAGTTCACTACTTCCGAACGAACCTATGCTATGATGCTTTACGGTGCCCTGATGTTTAATTCTATAAATATTGTCATTCATATAAAAGACGGTACTCTGAATAATTACTTTGCCCCTTTGACAGACCCCGCTTTTATTACAGCTTTATTGTACTTAGGCATAGTGTCTTCAATAATCGCTTTTTTCTTATCAAACTACAGTCTCACACATCTAACAGCCTCAAAGGCGGCAGTTTTTTCAAACTTAACCACTGTTGTTTCGATAATAATGGGCATAGTTTTCTTAAAAGAAGGCTTTGCATTTAATCAAATCATAGGCTCACTTATGATACTTATAGGTGTATTTGGCACTCAGTATGCCGGCGCAATACAAGTAAGTAAAATCGTGAAGAAATGATATTGTATCATAACATAAAGATGAATTTAACGATTATTAAAAGGCGATTTCCAAATCGGAAGTCGCCTTTTAAAGTTTATGCGATATTGTTTTTTATTCCTAATGAATCTAAGATATCGGTTTTGTCTCTACCAGCTTAGCCTTTACTATCAGTCTTTGCTTGTTGGAATTCTCCGGGTGGCAGGTTATAAGTGTAATCGTAGGTACGTCCAAATCCGGTTCCAATACGTGAACATCTGTCGGGTTTACAATCATCACATCATAGACTTCATATTTTTGCTGTAATGAACTTGTCTTTATATACACTTCATCAAGTATTCCCAGTTCTCCCAGTCTATTGAAGAACCTCGAAAACGTATGACTTCTATGCCCTGCAAAGGCAGAGTTCCCATTTTGTCCCGGCATAGGAGTTCCTTTCACATGCCCTATAGCCTGAAGTAAAATTTTTTCCGTAGTTCCTTCCATCAAAGGCAATGTCAGCTCTATTCTTGGAATGTGAATTATTCCTATAACAGATCCCATATCAATTGCAGTGTTATCGTTTGAGTTTATATCTACTATTTGAAACTCTCCCTCTTTTAGAGGCTCTCCCTCATCTGTAACGGAGACAGTTTGAAATGCCTCTTCAAACTCCTTTATCATTTCTTCTTGTTTGTTCTTGTTGTAGATATTAACTCCTGTAGGAATAGCAATCAAAATAAGACCTGTTATTATAAGTATCCAAGACATATATTTTTTCATTACAACTCTCCTTAATATAGTAAGCACAAATCATCAACTACCTACCACACCATTGTAGCATATATATCCAAATTATCCTAAATATTCCTGATTATACCCGTACATAAAAGCTTTTTTGTTTAGCTCTACAAATTTAGCCGGAAGGTATTTTTCAAAAACTTCAAACCAAATATCGGTAGAAATCTCCATATATCTTGCCGCTATTCCAAGTAACAAGATATTTGCTACAGCCGGATTTCCCATCTGAGCACCTGTTTCAGTAGCATCAAGAGATATTATTTTTGTTTTTTTCTTCGTATCTTCAAGTACATCTTCCGGATACTCTTTATCCCCTTGCTGAACCAAGGTAGGAGCAATTTCATACTCGTTTATTACTGCTACCGAATCTTTATCCTTTAGCATATGTTTCCATCTTCCGGCCTCCAGTTTTTCAAAAGCTATGAGGATATCCGCTTCTTTTGGCGCAATATTCGGAGAGTGCACTTTTTCTCCCATTTTTACACTCCCCCATATACTTCCTCCTCTTTGAGATAAACCGATTACATCGTTTGTCTTTACATCAAATCCTGCCAAAAAAGCTGCTTGTGATATTATTTGAGTAGTAAGAACAAGTCCTTGTCCACCTACTCCTGCCAAGATTAAGTTTTTATTTTTCATGATTAGCTCCCCCTACTTTACTTCACTTCTTTTTATAGCCTTTACAGGGCAAACCTGAGAACAAATAGAGCATCCTACACACTGGTTCTTATCTATAGATGATTTAAGTTTCTCTATACCCTCGTATTTTTTCATTCTAAGCGGCGGACAGTTTGTTTTGATACAGGTTCTACATCCTATACAGACATTAGGATCCACATAAAAATGAGGTTCTTTGACTTTATATTTGAGTGCACAGGGTCTTGATGTGATAACTATCGAAACTCCTTTTCTGTTTATAGCCGCATTTATAACTTCTTTTGCTTTAGTGTAATCGAATTGATCTATTCTTTGGATATCTTCATATCCCATAGTTTTTAGCAGTTCATCTATACTTATGTCCTGCCCTTTGTTATCTTTTCGCTTTGAACTTGCTGTAGGCTGTCCACCTGTCATAGCAGTAGTTGAGTTATCAAGTACTATCATAGTGATATTTTCGTCACCTTTAAGCTGATATCTCAGATTTGCAAATCCTGTAAGCCCGCTATGGAAGAAGGTTCCATCACCTATAACTCCCACAACAGGTCTTTCATCTTCTATTTTATCCATAGCGATTCTCATACCCTTAATCATTCCAAGAGAAGCACCCATACTGATATTAGTCTTTAAAACTTCAAAAGGATATAAAATACCCATAGAATAACATCCTATATCTCCCACTACTAAAGCCTTCGCTTTTTTAAGTATGTCATATACAGGTCTGTGAGGACATCCTGCACAGAACAAAGGTCCTCTGGCAACAGTTTCCTCCGCCTGAATATACTGATATTTCGTTTCAGTTATAAGTCCTGCATCTTTTAATCCTTTTTCTATAACATCAATATTTAATTCTCCCGTAAATGAAAACCATTTTTTCCCTTCGCAGGCTATGCCCTCTACCTTCAGTTCACTTTCGATAAAAGGCATCATCTCTTCTATCACTATGATACGAGCATATTTCTTTGAAAGTTCTTTTATTTTGTCCATAGGAAGAGGATACACCATACCCAGTTTCAACACACTGAGCTTGTCAGTTACTTCCATTAGGTTTTCATAAGCAAGTCCTGATGTAATTATAAGTACATCATCATTGACGTGGTTTAGCTTGTTGATGTTTGCCTCGTTCGCCCATTTTGACAATTTTGCTATTCTTTCTTGCATATTATACTGTGCTTTGAAAGTATATGGAGGCAACATACAATATTTTTCAGTATCAGGTTCAAATTTATTGCTCTTTACTTCTTTTCTATCATCCAACTCTACCACAGCCCTGCTGTGACATAGTCTGCTGGTTATTCTAAGCATCATAGGAAGATTATATCCTTCGCTTAACTCCAAAGCCAGCTTGGTAAAGTCCTTCGCCTCTTGAGAGTCACTAGGGTCTAAAACAGCCATATTCGCAAACTTTGCAAGTATGCGGTTATCCTGTTCGTTTTGTGAGCTTGCCATTCCGGGATCGTCACCTGTAACAAGCACGAAGCCGCCGTTTATATGAGTCTGGGTAAATGTCATAAGAGGATCCATAGCTATATTTACCCCTACATGTTTCATAGACACTATACTTCTTACTCCACCCATAGAACTCCCTATAGCCACTTCCAGTGCTACTTTCTCATTTGTGGAAAACTCGCTGTATATCTCATCAAATTCTCTTATATGTTCAAGTATTTCCACCGTTGGAGAGCCCGGATAGCTGGCAGCTACTTTTCCACCTGCCTCGTAAAATCCTCTCGCTATAGCGGCATTACCTGACATAACCTTTTTTTCATTTGGCATTTTTATCACTCCTGTTCTTAAAACTTTCATCTTTGACTTACATAAAAAACTTACCCAATAATTTATACTTTAAGCGTATTATTTCGTTATTCCGTAAATGCTTACGCAGGAATATCTTGTTTTATCGACAGAAAAATCTATAAAAAATTCTCGGTACAAAATAAACCTTTTTGTTAAATAAAAATCTAACAAAAAGGTTTTGATTGAACAATCATCTTTGTTCCAAGCAGTATAAAAAATCTAAATTACATCTTTAGTATTTGTCAAAATTTATCCTCATTTTCCATAAACACCATGACACTCTGTTCTATATGTATATGAAATGGTATTTGTTCCGGCTCCACATCTATTACATTTATAGTATTTATACACCGGTCTCTTATAAATATAATCTACTCCGGAAGGTTTATGTTTACAAGGCTCATATCCGGCATACTCTTCTCCTCCATACTGTGTATTCACCAGTACAAAATTCCCAACTCCACAATATGGACAACTCTCTCCCCTTAGTACTTCATCATCTTTACTTAATTCTCTCAGCTTCTGAACACAAAGATTTATGTTCTTTTCTCCCCAGAGTTCAAAATTTATGCTCGATTCACAGCAGGCATCGTCAGCGTGCTCTTGTACATCTGTTTCAGATATTGCACCTGCAACCTGAGCCATAACAACAATCATAAAAACTGCCAACAGGAATGAAATCGTTTTCTTTTTCATAAAAACACCCCTTACTTTAACTCAAAAATACAAACACCTTTGCATTTCATGTGATATAATAAACTCTATTATTATATTATTATACCCCTACCCTAAAAAAGCATTTTTAATCACATTAATTTTTATTTTCATTCTAATGTTATAAATTTCATTTGATAATAAATATCTAATAAAAAAGTTCCTTTATACATATTTTTTGTTTTTTAATTGATATTAAGGGTAGATATACGAGGAGATAATCTTTTAAAATCATATTCTAAGGAGGCAGATACTATGAAAAATGCGGCAGAAATACTAAGATATGCAATGAATATGGAAAGAAAGGCACAGGAATTTTATAATTTTTACAAAGATAAGGTAACAAGCAGAAAAATCAAAGAAT
>JBHASY010000128.1:0-15729 GCA_041831635.1 Acetoanaerobium sp.
AAAGAATTTAGTTGCATGTCAGATTCATATGAAAATCGTTTTCTTGAATATTTTAATAAATTTATTCAAAAAAATATATAAAATATTCATAGTTATTCAAATTTTCACGAATATTTAACCATTATTGAAAATACTATTTTTCTTTTTCTTAAATTCTGTTATATTATGTGTAAAGTTTGTCTAATATTTAGCAAGGAGGGATAATATGCAAGAAACCACTTTAAACAAAGAGCTTTATGTTGAGTTAGCAGATTATATTGCTAATGTGGAGAACAAGGAAACCGCACTTATCGAAGTTCTTCATAAGGCTCAAAATCTATTTGGATACATTCCAAAGGAAGTTCAACTATTTATAGGCGAAAAATTAGGAATACCTGCATCTAAGGTATTCGGTGTAGTAAGCTTTTATTCTTACTTCACTACAGAACCTAAAGGAAAATATGCAATCAACGTATGTATGGGTACTGCGTGCTTTGTTAGAAAAGCTGATGCTTTACTTAGGGAGCTTGAAAAGGTTCTATGTATTAAGCCAGGCGAAACTACTGAAAACAAAATGTACTCCATTGAAGCACTTAGATGTGTCGGAGCTTGTGGTTTAGCCCCTGTCATTATGGTAAATGACGAAGTTTATGGAAAAGTAACTGTAGAAGATATTCCAAAAATACTTGCAAAATATTCCAATTAGGAAGGGGGACTAACATATGAGTAAAATTGAATCTTTTAAAGCTTTACTGGATTTACAAGTTAAATATAAACCTGACTTAAAACTGAGAAAAGAAAACATTCAAGACACAGAATACAGAGAAATACTAGTATGTGGCGGAACAGGATGTATGTCCTCTAACAGCCAAAAACTAATCGATAATCTAAATTCAGAAATAAAAAAAGCAGGGCTGTCTGACAAAGTAAACGCTCACATCACAGGATGTTTCGGTTTTTGTGAACAAGGTCCGATAGTAAAAGTATTCCCTGATGACGTGTTTTATGTGCAAGTATCTCCTGAAGATGCTGCTGAAATAGTTAAAACTCACATTATAGAGGGAAAAAGAGTACATAGGCTTTTATATCAAGACCCTGATACTCATGAAAAAGTAAACACTCAGCATGAAATGTCTTTTTATAAAAAACAAAAACGTATTGCACTTAGAAATTGCGGTCTTATCAACCCTGAACTGATTTCAGAATACATTGCTCTTAGAGGTTATGAAGCTATCGGAAGATGTATAACTGAAAAAACTCCTCAGGACGTAATAGATGAGATAAAATTATCAGGTCTTAGAGGTAGGGGCGGTGGAGGTTTTTCTACCGGTCTTAAATGGGAATTTACCAAGAAACCTGTATCAGATATTAAGTATATAGTATGTAACGCTGACGAGGGCGACCCCGGTGCATTTATGGATCGTTCCATACTGGAGGGCGACCCACATAGTATCATCGAGGCTATGGCGATAGCCGGATATGCCGTAGGAGCGTCAAAAGGTTTCGTGTATATTCGTGCCGAATATCCTCTTGCTATTAAGAGACTTCGTCACGCTATAAACGAAGCTAGAGAAGTTGGATTATTGGGAGATAATATATTAGGAACTAACTTTTCATTTGATATAGAAATCAAATACGGTGCAGGAGCTTTCGTATGCGGAGAGGAAACCGCTCTTATTCACTCTATAGAGGGAAAACGTGGAGAACCTACTACAAAACCACCGTTTCCTGCCGAAAGCGGACTTTGGGACAAACCTACCTGCGTTAATAATGTTGAAACACTTGCAAATGTTCCGGCAATATTATTAGAGGGAGCATCCTGGTTTAACTCTATCGGAAGTGAAACATCAAAGGGAACTAAAGTTTTTGCACTTGCCGGAAAAATTAACAACGTTGGTCTGGTTGAAGTTCCTATGGGAATTACACTTAGAGAAATTATCTATGAAATAGGTGGAGGAATCAAAGACGGCAAAGAGTTCAAAGCTGTGCAGACAGGCGGTCCGTCAGGCGGATGTATTACAAAAGATCAGTTGGATGTTAAAATAGACTATGAATCACTGAACTCTATAGGTTCTATGATGGGTTCAGGCGGTATGATAGTAATGGACGAAGACAACTGTATGGTTGATATAGCCAAATTCTACTTGGAATTCACTGTAGAAGAATCATGCGGAAAATGTACTCCATGTCGTGTAGGTAACAAGAGACTTCATGAAATGCTTACTAAGATTTCTGAAGGAAAAGGAACTATGGAAGATCTTGATGCTATGAGAAATCTTGCACAGACTATAAAAGACACTTCTCTTTGCGGTCTTGGTCAAACTGCTCCAAACCCTGTACTATCTACTTTGAATTTCTTTGAAGATGAATATATAGCTCACGTTCAGGATAAGACTTGTCCTGCAGGAGCTTGTCAATCTCTTCTAAAATATATGATTGTTGAAGATAAATGTATTGGCTGTACTAAATGTTCTAAAGTCTGTCCTGTTTCATGTATCAGTGGAAAAGTTAAAGAAAAGCACATGATAGATCAAACTCAATGTATCAAATGCGGTGCTTGCTTTAGTTCTTGTCCTGTGACTGCTATTACTAAAGGCTAAGAAGGGGTGATTACAGTATGGTAAATGTTAATATAAATGGAAAAGATGTAAAAGTACCGGCAGGTTCTACGATACTTGAAGCCGCTAAAGCGCTGAATATCAAAATCCCTACCTTATGTCACCTTGATCTTCATGACATAAAGATGGTAAACCAAGCCGCATCATGCCGTGTGTGTGTAGTTGAGGTTGAAGGAAGAAGAAATCTCGCACCTGCCTGTGCTACTCCGGTATCCGAGGGAATGAAAATAAAAACTGATACTCAAAAAGCAATAAGAGCAAGAAGAACGGTAGTTGAACTTTTGCTTTCCGACCATCCTAAAGATTGTTTAATTTGTGATAAAAACACTAACTGTGAGCTTCAGACTCTTGCTGCCGACTTGGGAATAAGAGGAATAAAATACAAAGGTAAAATGTCTGAATATCCTCTTGATAAAAGCAGTTATTCCATAGTTAGAAATATGGATAAGTGTGTACTTTGCAGAAGATGTGAAACCGTATGTAACAACGTTCAGTCAGTCAACGTATTGTCAGCAGTTGGCAGAGGTTTTGACACTGTTGTAGGCACAGCTTTTGACCTGCCTATCCACGAAACTACCTGTACATTCTGCGGGCAATGTCTTGCAGTATGTCCTACAGCTGCACTTACTGAAGTAAACCAAACTCCTAAAGTATGGGATGCTCTAAACAGCAAAAAATATGTGGTAGTTCAGACTGCTCCCGCTGTCAGAGTTGCCCTTGGCGAAGAATTCGGTATGGATCCGGGAACTTTAGTTACCGGTAAGATGGTTGCCGCACTTAGAACACTTGGATTTGATAAGGTATTTGACACGGATTTTGCTGCTGACCTTACTATCATGGAAGAAGCATCAGAGTTCGTTCATAGATTACAGCATGGCGGAAAACTTCCTATCCTTACAAGTTGTTGTCCGGGCTGGGTTAAGTTCTTTGAGCATCAGTTCAGTGATATGCTCGATATCCCGTCAAGCTGTAAATCTCCTCACGAAATGTTCGGAGCCATTGCTAAAACTTATTTATGCGAAAAGCTTGGTGTTAAGCCTGAAGATATGGTTGTAGTATCAGTAATGCCTTGCGTGGCTAAAAAATACGAATCCGCAAGACCCGAACTTGGTCATGGCGGAACCAAAGATGTCGATTTAGTAATAACTACAAGAGAACTGGCTCATATGATAAAAGAAGCAGGTATTAACTTTGCAGAGCTTGAAGATGATGAATTTGACAATCCTCTAGGCGAATCTACGGGAGCAGCCGTAATATTCGGAGCTACCGGAGGAGTTATAGAAGCGGCTCTTAGAAGCGCTTACGAGTGGCTTACAAAAGAAACTCTTGAAAACGTTGAATTCGAATCTCTAAGAGGTCTTGAAGGTACTAAAGAAGCTACAGTAAATATCAACGGTCAGGATATAAAAATCGCAGTTACTCATGGACTTGGCAATGCCAGAGCCTTACTTGAAAAAATACGTGCCGGAGAAGCAGATTACCATGCTATAGAAATTATGGCTTGTCCGGGCGGATGTGTAGGTGGCGGTGGACAGCCTTATCATCATGGAGATTTATCAATAATTTCAAAGAGAACTGAGGGTATCTATACCGAAGACAGATCAAAAACTATCAGAAAATCTCATGAAAATCCTATGATAAAACAACTTTATGATGAGTTCTTAGGCGAACCGTATGGTCATAAAGCCCATGAATTACTTCATACTACTTATACAGCAAGACAAAAAATGTAGTATATTTAATTTAGATAACTTGCTTAAACCTCATAAATGATTCCCGGAGTCTCTCACTATCTTTTTTAAGGTAGTGAGAGGCTTTTTGTATCCCAAAAATACTTTCAATTTTAATCACAGTGACGTATAATAAAAAGTACGTTTAGTGCGAATCTAAATTTCTAAACTAAGTAAGGAGGCTTGTTATGAAATCTTTTTCTAAAATCTCAGGACTGCTGTTTATTGCTATAGGCATAGTGCTATTTTTAAACACTTTAGGGTATATAACTGTTAGTCTGTGGCAAATTATCGGAATATATTGGCCTTTGATACTTATATATATAGGGATCGCCGGACTTCTAAATCATAAAAATCCCCTGATAAATTCTTTAATTAGCTTTATCGGCCTTGCTTTTCTGGGAGATAATCTAGATTTATTTGATTTTAATGTGTTTGTATTTATTTATGATTTTTGGTCAATTATCCTCATAGTTTTAGGACTTAGCTTGCTCCTCAAATCTAACAAAAAATGATGCTATAAATGCCCCTACAGAAAACACCAGTATTATCAAAAATGCTTTTTCTGTAGGGACTCCTTTTTGCAGATAAAATGCAATTAAAAAGTTTAAAATTCCACTTCCTATGAACTCCATAGTGTTTACTACGGAAGCTGCGACTCCGGAATTTTCGATTTTATTCGCATTCTTTGAAGCTGTAAATGCTAAAAGATGAATCATAACTGCAATTCCGAGAAGAAAAAATATAACAGGTATTTGATTCACAGGAGGTCTGCCGGACTTTATTATCAAAAAATAAAACCAAAGTATGGAATATGCTCCCGTATAAAATAACAAACTTTTCTTATAGTCTCCTTTTAACAATCTGTCGGAAATTGACATCACAGGAGAACCGGCAATAAATCCAAATGTAAAAAACACCACATATCCCGATGCCGCTACTTTCGTCATACCATATACACCTGTCAGGTAATTCACAGCCCAAAGCCCCATCATCGATGTTATAGTAGACATCAAAAAGAAAATTATAAACATAGAAGGATAAGTCCCTCTAGTAGTCATCACTTCCCTAAGTGCCTTTGTAAAGCCTATAGCCTTGTGTATATTGCTCACATCTAATTCTTCGTCTCTCATTTTTTTTTCTTTCACAAAAAATAAAACTAAAATAAGTCCGAGTAAACTCAATATAGAAATAATATATAAGGTATTTTTTTCTCCTACAATTTTTATCAATAAAGCTAAAGGCAAAGTTCCCGCGAACATTCCCAGATTAGAAATAAATGCCATAAGTGTAGAAAGCTGTGAAAAATATACAGGTTTAAACCATAACGCCTGAACTTTCATTATAGATATTATTACAACCGAAGTACCTGCTCCTATACAAAATCTTGCTATCCAAGCAAAATTGTAACTGGTCGTCAGACTAAAAATCACAGACCCTAATAGGGTTAACGCTCCTCCTGCAATGTTTAGAGTTCTTACTCCCAGCTTATCTATCAATATACCCGACGGGATTTGAAATACGGCATATCCATAAAATGCCGCAGACGTCAGAAAAGAAAGTTCTGCTATATCCATATCCAGTCTTTGCATTAAATAATCCGGCATAACTCCTATATACAGTCTTTGTATGAACACCAGTATCATATTCAGTACAAGAGTACCCCAAACTATAAGTCCGTCCCTATTAGCTATAAATTTTTGTTTTATCCATCCTGTCGGTTTATAATCTATTTTACCGCTTTGCTTCATATATATACTCACCTTTTATATCATAAGATTTTAAAAAATATAGCGACTTTATATAAAAAAGAGGCCTGAGGCCTCTTAGTACTTGTTAACTTAGAAATTTCTTAGCTATTTCATTTATCCTTTTTCCATCAGCCCTGCCTTGTACTTTTGGCATAGCCAAGCCCATAATTTTGCCCATATCCTTCATAGTAGTAGCACCAATTTGACTTACTATCTCCTTAATAATAGTCTCCAACTCATCATCTGTAAGCTGCTTTGGAAGATACTGAGTAAGTATATCTATCTCTTGCTCCGTCTGTGAAATTAAATCTTCTCTTTGTGCCTTTTTAAAATCCTCAAGTGCATCTTTTCTCTGCTTAACCTGTTTAGCTATAACTGCTAAAACATCTTCGTCAGAGAGTTCGACTCTTTCATCCACTTCTTTTTGTTTTACAGCAGAACGAATAAGAGTAATTACAGACTTTCTTATCTGTTCTTTATTTTTCATGGATTCTTTAAGGTCATCCATAAGCTTGTCCTTAAGAGTCACAGTATTTCACCTCTACTATCTTTTCTTTTTCCTTGCTGCCTCAGCTTTTTTCTTTCTCTTAACACTTGGTTTATCGTAATGTTCTCTCTTTCTTACTTCAGACATCACACCTGAAAGAGCACACTGACGTTTAAATCTCTTAAGAGCACTGTCTAATGACTCATTCTCTTTAACCTTAATCTCTGTTGCCATTTCCTTATCCCTCCCCTCCATTACTAACACTGTTAATACAATATGGAGTTGTCAATCTATTGTTGGCTGGGCACTGATACTAGATTATTATAAACTGAAATTACCATTATTTCAAGAGTTTTTTAACCCGGAGGCCACTGAAGATTTCTTCCGCCGAGCAAGTGAAAATGCAAGTGAAACACTGTCTGTCCTCCGTCAGAATTACAATTGTTAACTAGTCTGAATCCTGACTCTGCAATTTTTTCATCTTTTGCAATTTTTGCAGCTACTTTAAAAATCTTTTGACCTAAATTTTCATCATCGTCCAATTCCAAAATATTCGCTATATGCTTTTTAGGAATAATAACAATATGCACAGGAGCTTCCGGTGCTATATCTCTAAACGCCAATATTTCATCATCTTCATAAACCTTATTTGATGGGATATTCCCGTTTACTATAGAGCAAAAAATACAATCTGACATAATTAACGCCTCCTAGTTAGATTTATACTATTATACCCTATTGATTAAAATTTTAATAACATTTAAATCTTATTTTGTACTATTTCTCCGAATATTTTTTTATTTTCCGGTTTGTCGATTCTCACCCTCAATATTTTTCCTATCAAATTCAGGTCTGACTTCGCATATACCTTTACATAATTTTTAGTATGTCCTTCATAAATTCCATTTTCGGATGTTTCAAATAACACTTCTACTTCTTCTCCAACCAGTTTTTTTTCAAAATTCAATTTGTTTTTTTCTGTTAATTCAATGAGTTTTTCACTTCTGCGGTTTTTAATCTCAGGCTTGACCTGATTATCCATTTGTGCAGCTTTTGTTCCTTCTCTGGGCGAAAATTTAAATATATGCATTTCATAAAGATTTATTTCCTCAAGATATGCTTTTG
The DNA here is from genome assembly GCA_041831635.1 of Acetoanaerobium sp. Lineage (GTDB taxonomy): Bacteria > Bacillota > Clostridia > Peptostreptococcales > Filifactoraceae > Acetoanaerobium. The sequence continues at coordinate 7,691 of JBHASY010000128.1, forward strand.
TTTCTTCAAACTCTTCATCTGTTTCTGCCGGAAAACCTACTATTACATCTGTTGTAATAGCTGCATCAGGATAAATTTTTCTGATTTTATCTACCGCCTTTTTATATTCGGCTGTATCATAACGTCTATTCATTCTTTTAAGAACTGTATCGCTTCCACTTTGAAGTGACAAATGAAAATGTGGACAAAACTTTTCTATTTTTTTAATCTCATTCAAAAACTCATCAGTTATGATAAGAGGCTCTATAGAACTTGTTCTTATCCTATATATTCCATCTATATCGTCAATTGCCTTAATCACATCTATAAGTCTTACATTTCCTAAATCCTTGCCGTAAGATGCTACATGAATGCCTGTAAGCACCACTTCTTTATATCCGTTTTTCGCAAGGGATTTTACCTCAGAGATTATATCATCTATAGGTCTACTCCTCACAGGACCTCTAGTATACGGAATAATACAATAACTGCAAAATCTATCACAGCCCTCTTGAATTTTCAAAAATGCTCTGGTTTTTCCGTAAGTTTTTTCTATAAAAAGAGGTTCAAAGGCTCTGCTTCTCATTATATCATTTACTTCGACTATACGCTCCCTCACATCAAGTTTTTCCACTTCTGTAACTATCTTGTTTCTGTCACTGGTTCCCATTACAAGGTTAACACCATCTATAGCTATCACTTCATCAGGAGATTTTTGAGAATAACAACCTACTACGGCAATAATTGCATTTTCATTATGTTTCTTTGCTCTTCTAATCATCTGCCTTGATTTTTTATCCGACATGGAAGTTACAGTACAGGTGTTAATAACATAAACATCTGCAAAATTTTCAAAGTCAGTCACCTCATACCCAGACTCTCTAAAAAGATACTCCATTGCGTCAGTTTCGTATTGATTAACCTTGCACCCTAATGTAAAAAATGCCACCTGCTTATGCCTTTGATATTTATTATAAAAATTCTCCGGTGACAAGGATATCTTGACTCTATCTTTTGTCATTCTTCTCCTCCTAATATACTTAAAATAAGATTTTATCATAAAACTCAAGATATATAAAATAAAATATATTTTTTCATATACGATGAAAATCCCTAAAATATAAGTTTCAGAAAATAGGAGTCGGTATTTTCGATTCTATCACAATAAAAAGCACCTTATGTTTTATATACTAAGGTGCTTATAAATTGTTCCTATTTTTTAACTCCGAACTAAAGATTTAAAATCTCGTGTGCTATCGCAGCACTTGCTACTATCGCTGCTGTTTCTGTCCTAAGAATCCTCGTCCCTAAAGTCAACACCCCGCAGTTGTTTGCTTTTAATTCCTCTATTTCTTCAGACGTTATTCCTCCCTCAGGACCTATGATTACCCCAATACTTTTTATAGTTGACAAATCCAGAGAAGCAAAATAAGATTTTAAATTATTTTTTTCCTCACATTCATAAAAAACTATATTTATAGTATTTTTCTTCAATTCTTTTGTGAGTTCTTTAAAGGTGATAGGATTTTCTATCTCAGGTATATGGTTTCTTTTGCTTTGCTTTGCAGCTTCATAGATAATCCTTTGAAGTCTTGCAATTTTTTTAGTTTCTTTTTCTTCCTTTATGGAACTCACACAGCGTTTAAACTCAACAGGAGTGATGGAATACACCCCTATTTCTGTCAATTTTTGAACTATCAAATCTAATTTTTGCCCTTTCGGAATTCCTTGATATAACTTTATATTAACTTTTAGTTCTCTTTTTATATCTATCTCTTGCAACACTTTATATTCCACACTGTTTTTAGAAATATCGGTTATTTCACATATATATTCCTTTTCATTAGAGTCAACAACTTCTATTTTATCATTTAGTTTTAACCTTAATACTTTAGATATATGCTTTACATCTTCTTGATTATCTATAATATTTGTCTTAGATATTTCTCGGTTTATAAAAAATCTATCCATCGTAATCTCCTATAAACAACTACTAACCAAGTTTTGCAACTATACAAGCCCATTCGCCTTTTGTATTTACTTCAAGTATCTTAAAGCCTTTATCCTCTATAACTTTTTTTACTTCTTTTAGTCTAGGCATTATTATCCCTGAAGAAATAAACAGCCCGTTTTCTTTCATATAGTCTGCTACGCTGTCTGAAAGCTGTATAATTATGTCTGCAATTATATTCGCAACTACTATATCTGCTTTTTCACTTACTACATCCATTAGATTTCCGTGTTTTATTTCTATAGAGCCAAGTAAGTTATTCATCTGTATATTTTCTTTAGATACTTTCACTGCTACAGGGTCTAAGTCTACCCCTAAGACTCTATTTGCACCTAATTTAGATGCTGCTATGGACAAAATCCCACTTCCACAACCTATATCCAATACACTGACATCAGAATTTATATATTTTTCTAAAGCTTGTATGCACATATTTGTAGTTTCGTGTGTTCCGGTTCCGAAAGCCATTCCGGGATCAAGCTCAATGATAAGTTCGCCCGGTTTTGCATCGTACTCTTCCCAAGTGGGCTTTATCACGATTTTTTCAGAGACTTTTACAGGCTTATAGTACTGTTTCCAAGCATTTTCCCAATCTTGCTGATGAACTTCTTCAAGTTCAACTATTCCATCGCCTATATTTATCCCAAAGCCTGGAAGATTAGCAACTCTTTCTTTGATTTCTTCTACTTTTGCCAACACATTTTCTTCTTCAGAAATATAAGCCTTTACTATCGCACCGTCATAACCGTTTAAAAATACATCTTCTTCTATATAATCCCAAGAAAGTTCATCTTTTTGTTGATATAAAAAGTCATTAGGATCTTCTATTACTACCCCCTGAGCACCTACTTCATAGAAAATATTTGAAACAGCCTCAACAGCCTCTGTTGTAGTTTTTACTCTTATTTCAGTCCATTTCATTGTATTCCTCCTAAGAAAAGTCCGGCATTTTTAAAAGTTCACTTGAAAATATCTCTTACTTTATCTAAGAAATTTTTGCTCTGCTCATGAACCTCTTCTCCTGTATCTTTAGCAAAACTTCTAAGTAAGTCTTTTTGCTTTTCTGACAGTTTTTTAGGCACTTCCACAGATACCTTTACAAGCTGATCCCCTCTTTGATTTCCTCTAAGATGTTGTATACCTTTGCCTCTAAGCCTAAATACCGTTCCTGTTTGGGTCCCTTCAGGTATTTTGTATTTTACTTTCCCGTCAAGCGTAGGAACTTCCACCTCATCTCCGAGTGCCGCCTGAACAAAACTTATAGGCATTTCAAGATAAATATTATATCCGTCTCTTTCAAAAAGCTTATGAGGAAGTACACTTATAATTATATGCAGATCACCTCTAGGACCTCCTTTATAGCCCAGTTGACCCTCTCCTGACATCTTGATAGTTATTCCGTCATCGACACCTGCCGGAATTTTTATGTTTAGTTTTTTAGCTTTTTTCACTCTTCCCTGCCCGTGACAGGTTTCACATTTATGCTCTATTACAGTACCCGTACCTTGACAGTTAGCACAAGGAATTACATTTATCATATTTCCAAAAGGAGTTCTTGTAGTTTGTCTTATTTCTCCTGTTCCATTACATTTAGGACAGGTTATAGGGCTTGTTCCCGGTTTTGCTCCGCTTCCTTTGCAAGTTTCACACTGTTCTTCTCTTTGGAGCGATATTTCTCTTTCTATTCCAAATGCAGCTTCTTCAAATTTAAGCTCCATCCTAAGTCTCATATCAGCACCTTTTCTAGGTCCTGTATTTCTGCTTCTTCCGGTGCCTGAAAATCCTCCACCGAACATCCCTCCGAAAATATCTCCAAAAATATCCTCAAAGCCTCCAAATCCTTGCCCGCCTGAGAAACCTCCCTGTTCAAATCCTCCTCCGGAAAAACCTGCATGTCCAAACTTGTCATAGGTACTTCTTTTTTGAGGGTCCGAAAGAACTTCATATGCTTCATTTACTTCTTTAAATTTTTCTTCTGATTCCTTATTTCCTTGATTTTTATCAGGGTGGTACTTCATTGCCATTTTTCTATATGCTTTTTTTATCTCTTGCTCAGATGCGTCATTGGAAACCCCAAGAACCTCATAATAATCACGTTTTTCCACACTTTCACCGCCTATAAAGTTAAACTGTTTTTATTTCTAAACATACCTACAACAGACGTATAGATTTTTACCTTTAATATATTATTTAAGATACAAAATTATAGCTTGCAATATCGCAAGCTATAATTTTTATTGTCTGTTCCTTAGTCTAAGCTTTTTATTTGTCTTCGTCAACTACTTCATAATCAGCATCGACTACATCATCGCCACCTTTTGCCTGCTCTTGTGCTCCTTGCTGAGCCTGAGCATCTGCTTGTGCCTGCTCGTACATTTTTTGTGATATAGGGTGTATAGCTTGCATTACTTTGTCAATTTCTGCTCTGATTTGCTCTCCTGTCACATCCGCTTTGTCTTTTACTTCTTTTAGTCCTGCTATTGCTTTTTCTACTGCTTCTTTTTCAGAATCAGTAACTTTATCTCCCATATCTTTTAGAGTTTTTTCAGTTTGATAAATAGTAGACTCTGCTTGATTAAGAGCTTCCATTTTTTCTTTTTTCTTTTTATCTTCTTCAGCGTGCATTTCTGCTTCTTTTACTTTTTTATTTATTTCGTCTTCTGAAAGATTTGTACTTGAAGTTATAGTAATCTTTTGTTCTTTTCCTGTTCCTAAATCTTTTGCTCCCACGTGTACTATACCGTTCGAGTCTATGTCAAAAGTAACTTCGATTTGAGGAATTCCTCTAGGTGCAGGCGGAATATCCATTAGTTGGAATCTTCCCAGTGTAACATTATCTCCCGCCATAGAACGTTCTCCTTGAAGTACATGGATATCTACCGCTGTTTGATTATCTGCTGCTGTAGAGAACACTTGAGATTTTTTAGTAGGAATAGTAGTATTTCTTTCGATTATCTTAGTGAACACTCCTCCAAGAGTTTCTATCCCCAGTGATAAAGGAGTAACGTCAAGTAGTAAAACGTCTTTTACATCTCCGGCAAGTACCCCTGCTTGAATAGCAGCACCTACTGCCACACATTCGTCAGGATTGATTCCTTTATGAGGCTCTTTTCCTGTGAATTTCTTAATCGCCTCTTGAACTGCCGGAATTCTGGTAGAACCTCCGACTAATATAACCTTGTCCACCTCAGATATAGAAAGTCCTGAATCTGCAAGGGCTTTTCTCGTAGGTTCCATAGTTTTTTCTACCAAGAAAGCTGTAAGTTCTTCAAATTTCGCTCTTGTAATATCTACATTAAGATGCTTAGGTCCTTCAGCTGTAGCTGTTATAAACGGAAGATTTATATTTGTACTAAGTGTAGAAGAAAGTTCTTTTTTTGCTTTTTCAGCAGCATCTTTTAATCTTTGAAGGCTCATTTTATCTGTTCTTAAATCCACTCCATCAGTCTTTTTGAACTCATCTGCCAGATAATTTACAAGCACTTCGTCAAAGTCATCTCCACCTAGCTGATTATTTCCACTGGTTGATAAAACTTCAAAAGTTCCATCTCCTATTTCCAAAATAGATACGTCAAATGTTCCTCCACCAAGGTCAAATACTAGTATTTTTTCTTCATGATCTGTTTTATCAAGTCCATAAGCAAGTGACGCTGCTGTAGGTTCGTTAATAATTCTTTTTACATTAAGTCCTGCTATTTTCCCTGCATCTTTAGTAGCTTGTCTTTGTGCATCTGTAAAATACGCAGGAACAGTAATCACCGCTTCAGTTACAGTATCTCCAAGGTACGCTTCGGCATCTGATTTTAATTTTTGAAGAATAATAGCCGAAATCTCTTGCGGAGAATAGTCTTTTCCGTCTATTGTAACCTTGTATTCTCTTCCCATCTCTCTTTTGATAGACGATATAGTTCTGTCAGGGTTAGTAACTGCTTGTCTTTTAGCAGGTTCTCCCACTATCCTTTCTCCATCCTTTGAAAAAGCAACTACAGACGGAGTGGTTCGCATACCTTCAGCATTCGGAATTACAACGGGTTCTCCACCCTCCATAACTGATACACATGAGTTTGTTGTTCCTAAATCTATACCTATTGTTTTTGCCATTGTTGTTTCCTCCTAAATATACTTTAAAATAATGTATTTAAATTTTACTTACTAACTTTTACCATTGACGGTCTAATTACCCTGTCATTTAATTTATAGCCTTTTTGAAGCACTTCGACTACCTTGTTGGGTTCGTCTGCCTCTTCCTGCATTACTGCATGATGAAAATTCGGATCAAATTCCTGATTTAAAGCATCTATTTCTCCCAGCCCGAATTTACAAAGTGTATCCGTAAACTGTTTTAGTATTAACTCTACACCTTTATAAAAGGCTGTGTCGGAATTTTCTTTTTCACTTTGTAATGCACGCTCAAAATTGTCTATTATCGTAAGCATTTCAGTTACTATTTTTTCATTTGCAAATACTGTAAGCTCTCTTTTTTCTTTTTCCACTCTTTTCTTATAGTTTATAAAATCTGCCTGAGTTCTTTGTGCCAGTCCTTTCATTTCCTCTATTTCTTTCTGAAGTCTTTCTATTTCAGTGACTTCAGTAGTTTCTTCTTCACTTTCTAATTCTTCTTTTTCATCAACCTCTCTTATATCCTCCTCGGTCATCTCTTGCTCCTTTTGAGTATTATTTGTATTTTCCTGTCCGTTTTCTAAAGCGTCTGTTTCATTTTTTAAATCTTCTTCTTTAAATTGCAATTCACATCCTCCTTTCTTCAATCTTCTATATCTATATTTAAGTGTTGTTCATAAGTTTATTGATGCGTTTGGTTATATAGTTCATAACAGAATAGGCTCTGTCATAATCCATACGTTTCGGACCTATTATCCCCAGCTTTCCTACTATTTTCCCTTTATATTCCCACTCTGTCGTTATGATAGAACAACTTCCCAACACATCATCTATTGAATCTTCGCCTATTACAATGTTCACATTCCCCTTTTTTATGCCTTTTTCTTCCAGTAAATTTGCCACTTCATTTTTCTGTTCTAAAAGATTTAAAAATGATTTTGCCTTTCCTATATCACTAAATTCAGGGAAGTTAAAGATATTGGTCGCTCCGTTTAGAAGTACATTAAAAGCAAAGTTTTTATCCATATCTGCCTTCATAACATCAAAAATATCGTCAAAAATATTACTGTACTCCCTGATTTGCTGTTTTATATAATTGATAAAGTTTATGTCAAAATCTTCAATTATCTTTCCTCGTATATTGTCATTTAAAATATTTGAAATGAACTCCAGTTTATCCTCTGAAACAGGTATACTAAGTTTAAACTTACAGTTTCTTACGGTTGCGTCTTCCATAACCATTATCAAAACTGCTGTCATAGGATCTATATGAACCAAGTTTAACTGTTTTATCTTTTTAGACTTCTCTATTTTTTGTGTAACAGCGACAGATGTATAGTTTGTTATTTGAGTGAGCAGTGCTAAAGAATCTTGAAGCAATTCCTGTATCTGTTCTATATTTCTAACAAGTGCTTCTTCGATTTCATCTTTTTCTTTTTTATTGAGTCCTATAGCTCCCATCATCTTATCTACATAAAGCCTATATGCATCATGAGAAGGAATTCTCCCTGCTGAGGTGTGCGGCTGTAACAGCAAACCCATCTCTTCCAAGTCAGCCATCTCATTTCTTATAGTCGCAGCACTTACACCTAGCGCCTTATTTTTTGATATGGTTCTGGAACCTACAGGCTCGGCTGTTTCTATATATTCTTGAATTATAAACTGTAATATTCTAAACTTTCTATCACTTAGTTCCAAGTTTGAAGCCATACTGTCACCCCATTTTTTAAAACAAATACATCTATATCAAATATTTTTCATTTGTTAGCACTCATTATGTTTGAGTGCTAACTCTAAATATATAATAACCATTCTGTTTTGACTTGTCAACATCTTTAATATTTATTTTTTAATATTTATTTTAATCTTCGATTTAAACGCTTTAAAGTATAGCCTATAAAGCTAAAATAAAATTAAAAAAACTTTTAAA
>JBHASY010000129.1:0-3883 GCA_041831635.1 Acetoanaerobium sp.
AAGTGAGATTAAGACTTGTGGAAGACCATGATAATGCTAAATACTTGGCAGAAGAACTGGAAAAAATTCAAGGCATAGAAGTGCTTAAAGATAACCTTGATATAAATATGGTGTTTTTTAAGATTACAGATGAAAAATTAGAGGCTCGGTTTACCTATGAAAATTTTTTGAAAAATAAAATCAAGATAAATCCTGTAGAAGATGGACTCATTAGATTTGTCTGCCATTATTATATAAATAAATCTGATATAGATAAGGTTTTAGGGGTAATAAATGAAATGAGAAAGTATTGATAGATTTTTGCAAATGAAATGAACAATTTGCGGAGGTTTTATTGTACAGCTTTGCTGTGTTTATATTTATCGGGGGAGGCAGGTTATGAAAAGGGCTTTGTTTATTTATAACCCAATATCCGGGAACAGACTGGCACCAAAAGAACTTGATAAAATAATAGAAAACTTTCAAAAACACGATATATTTTTAGACATATACAGGCTGTCTGAAGATAATTACAAGGTAACCGAGGCTATGAAAAGAAAAGATATAGATATGATTATAGCTGCGGGAGGAGACGGGACTATAGGAAGCATAGCAAGAAGGATAATAACAGAAGATATAAAACTTCCGTATGGAACTCTCGGTACAGGAACTTGCAATAATTTTACTAACAATATAGATGTTCCGGAAGATATGGAAAAAGCTATAGATATCATATGTAAAGGTCATACTGAAAAAATAGATGTAGGTGTAGTGAATTCAAAACAATGTTTTTTGTCGAGTCTTGCGGGAGGAATATTTGTCGAAACATCTTTTGAGACCGAAGCTGATCTGAAGCACAAGCTGGGACCGTTTGCATATTATTTAAACGCTTTAAATGAACTTACCAATTTAAAATCCTATCATCTGGAGATAGACACCGGAACTAAGGTATACAAGGAAAATGCTTACCTGCTTATGATACTGAACGGAACTAATGTAGGGAATTTTAAGAAAGTGCTTCCTGAAAATCAGATAGATATTTCCGACGGAGTAATGGAAATGCTGATACTAAGAGAGGGAAATCCTATAGAAATAGCAAATATGCTCCTTATGATGATGAAGGGAGAAGACTATTTAAAAAGTGACAGTGTGCTTCTTCTTAAGTCGGATTATTTTAAAATCAACTCTACAGATGAAATACATATGAGCATAGACGGAGAAAAAGGTCCTAAGCTTCCTATAGAGGTAAAAGTCAGGAAAAAGGCTATAGAGGTTTTTACTCCGGAATAATATGTGAATTAAATCAAACTGAGATAATGGGTTTTTGCTTTTTAAAACCCCGAGAAATGGCTATTTTCTAGGGGGGGGGGGGGTAAATTTACTTCTTGTGCAATTGATAAAAATTATTTATACTTTTGCAATATATTGGAGTAATAAAATAATAAAATATTGAATTGAGAGATGAGTAAATATATGGAAATTATCAATAACAGATATAGGATATTAGAAACTGAATACAGCAACAGGATATTTTCAAGTCATATAGCAAAGGACATACTCTCCCCGAACGAGGAAGTATTTAGACTTTTTCTTGCAAGACCACAGATGATGACAGGCGTTGACATACCTAAAATCATAGCCGACTTTCAGCTGTATTCCACTATAGTACATCCTTATATCGTAAAAGATGAACACGTAGATATGGTGTTTTCTATAGATAGAAAGATAGTAGAAAGGACATGTTACTATTATTTTATAGTTGAAAAATTCGATTATACCACTTCCTTTTTAGATTATGCCTATGCTCAGACCGACGCTGATGTTTTGCTGGATAAGTTTATAGAAATACTTAAAATCTTCGACCTTATGATTAGAAGAGGGTTTTGTTATGATTTTATTTCGACGGAACATATCTATGTAGATGAAAATCAAAATATAAAAATAAAAGACTTCATAACAGCCCAGATTGAAAGTATAACCTATTCATCTCACGATAAAAGGACAGAAATCAAGTATAGAGCACCTGAGATGTATACAGGAGAAAAAGCTACCGCTTCTTCAGTTATATATGCGCTGGGAACGCTCTTGAAAAACTTGCTTAAAAATCCCGAGTTTGAAACTGTTCATGGTGCTGAAATAAAACCCATAGCTGACAGAATGACCACATACAGACATATAGAACGTTATGCTTCTATCGTTCAGGTAATAGAGGATATAAACTTCTTTTGTCTGAAGAACTATGCGTTTATATTTGAAGATAAAAATTACTATATATACACAAAACCGGGTCTTTTAGTCAGAGACTCTGTCAGAAACGCTATTTTAAAAAATGCAAATAAAATAAAAGATGGAAATAATGGAGTATATATTTATGAGATAAAGGGATATAGAAATACAGGAAAAACCAAGGTCTTAAGAGATATCAGAAAGCAACTTTCGCTTAATGGAGTAGATATTTTTGCCAGTTTTGATGAGGACAGGATTTTGTTTAAAAACAGCGGAATATTTCCTGTAGTTAGCAAGGTACTGTCTGAAAGAGGTTACGATATAATACAAAAATATGAAAAAGTAGGGGAGTTTTTGCAAAACGGAAACTGCGAAAAGGACGATTATACCAGTTATTCGCAGATTACCACCTTTATTAAGGATGCTATAGATGAACAGATTACTGCTATAATCATAGATGATTTAAGATCTTCCGATACTGATACTATAGAAATCATAAGATATCTGCAATACGACAGAAAATTAAAAGAAAAAATACTTATAATCTATACATCGGAAGATGAGATTTCGCTCGAGAAGACAGAAACCTATGTGCTGAATAATCTTACTATAGCTGAAACGTCCAGAATGATAAAATCAATATTGTGCGTAGATTATAATCCTATAGACATAGCGACCAGAATATATAAAGACACTACAGGAAATGTGAAGTATGTGAAGAAGATAGTTCTTAATCTGATAGAGCAAAATGTTCTTGAATTTGACAATAAGGGAAATTGGATTTTTAAATCGGATAAATATGACGATTTGAAGATTATGGAAGATTCCTTTGACAGTCCTCACAAATATTTAGAAGAATTTAACTTTATTCAGCAAGAAACTATCATAAATCTTTCTTTTTTTAAAAATCCTTCAACTGTAGATGATGTAGCTGTGATGTTATCTGATATAAGATTTTCTGATGTTGTGAATAACTTGACAGAGCTGGTTAATGAAAATGTTTTTGTTACTAAGTTTAGTGATGATGGTTATTATTATGAATTTGAAGATAGATTGTTTAAAAAGAAAGTATACACTTCTATACCAGAAGATTTAAAAATTGAAAAACATAGAAATATAGCTGAAAATATCATAAATTCAAAAAAATTGTCAAACGAAAGATTTTTAGATGAACTCATATACCATCTGAAAAAAGCTAAATACCATAAAGAGGCAAGTATTTATATTATTAAAAAAGCTGAAGACTATTTCGATACCAGATCTTTAGCTGAAAACATCGAGATTTACGAAGATGCTATAATTCAAGCTATACTTTCAAAAGATGAAATAATGCAGATAACAGCCTACCACAGAGCAGGGAACGTATGCTTTAAAGAAGGTATGCTTGATAAAGCAAACGGTTATTTTAAGGCTTCGCTTGACATTGCCAAGTCTATAGATAACTATAAAGTGGTTTTTGTATCGTTAAATAGGATAGCTGAAGTTTACTTGAAAATAAAAGATTTTGTGAATGCAAAAGATGTCTTGGATGAGATAAAGAGTATTTTGCAAAGGTATAAAAGCAATAAGGCTCAACTGGACTACCATGTTTTAATGATTTCGTATTTGACTAAGGGAGCAGAGCATGAAACGGCATTAGAATGGATACAAGGTTTCTAATGAGAAGATACACAATCTG
>JBHASY010000130.1:0-21022 GCA_041831635.1 Acetoanaerobium sp.
CAAATTCACAAAAGCTCTTTTAACTCCCGGAATAGATTGAATTACTTTAGCTATTTCGTTTTGAAGAGCGTAATTTCTAGCTTGGTCTTTCTCATCATCACTCATAAACATGGAGTTTCGGTCAATCAAACTACTATAATCAAATGTCGCTTCCGGTAGTCCTGCCCCAGCCATATCAATTCTGGCTTTGTTTATGTAAGTATCCGGAACGCTGATGGAGTTATCTGAGTTTATTCTGTATGGGATATTAAGTTCATCCAGCTTTGTTCTCACATCTGAAACTGTTTTTAAATCAATATCTCTGTACAGAGTAACATAGTTCGGTCTAGTGAGAAATATTATCAACATAGTCATAACTACGACTAACCCTAAAGCTAGTGCTCCTAGGGTTAGTTTTTGTTTTCTTGAGTATTTTCCTGAAAGTTTACCCGTTTTATCTTTAATATTATTAAAAAAGTCCAATATAGCGCACCTCTTTCAGCCTCTATACTTGTATTCTCATAATTTCTTTATATGCGTCTATCACTTTGTTTTTTACTTCTACTAAGGCTTGAAAGTTCACTCCGGAAAGTTCTGCTGCGATAGTCAAATCGTGAAGGTTGTCAAGTTTCCCTTCTATAAGCATATCTGTGAGTTTTTCGGTGTACTTTTGACTATCGCTTACATTATAAATAGATTTCTTCAAAAACTCAGAAAAAGGCATCTGAGGTTTTTCTCCCCTTTTTTCATCCTCAGTTAATCTAATAGGACTGCTATAAGATAGTCCCCCTACTCTCACATCCATTTAATTACCCTCCCTATTTTCTATTTCCCAATTTCCAGTGCTTTTAAAAGCATACTTTTAGTCGTGTTAATAGCTGTAACATTAGCCTCATATGATCTGGTAGCACTTATCATATCCACCATTTCAGTTACAGTATCTACATTGCTCATAGTGACATAACCTTTTTCATCAGCATCAGGATGTCCCGGATTATACACCTGTCTGAACGGGGTCTTATCTTCTACGATTCCCACAATTTCTACCCCTTTATCTGCACTTTTAATCTTTTTGCTTTCAAATATGCTCTTAAAAGTCTGTTTTTCATGAGCCTCCTTAAAAACCACTACCTGTCTTCTATACGGGTCTCCACTCTGAGTTCTTGTCGTATTTGCATTCGCAAGGTTTTTAGCAATTACATCCATTCTGGTCCTTTCAGCAGTAAGTGCTGAGGCGCTAATATTTATACCTGAAAAAATAGACATCAGTTTCCTCCTCTTATAGCCATTTTCAACGTTTGAAATGTAGATGAAAGTCTTTGAACCACGGCATTATAGTTAATAGTGTTTTTAACTTGGTTTGCAGCCTCAACGTCCGCATTTACATTGTTTCCATCTTCTCTTGTGCTTACTGTCATATCCCTTTTAGTCGAGTATGGTGGCAAAAGATGGCTTGATGGGATTTTTATATGTTTGCTATTAGTCCTAAACCCTTCAATATAGTTACTCTTGGAATTATTCAAATACTCTTCAAAACTCACTACTTCCCTTTTATAGTTAGGAGTATTTACATTAGCAAGATTTTTATTTATCGTTTCATTTCTTAAATTGTAAGCGTTTAACGCTGTTTGCATTTTTCTTATATTAGAAAAGTCCATAATCTTACCCTCCTCATTATACTTATTTTAACCCTTTATATGATAAATATATTCATAACTATCAAGAATCCCTATACAATTATACACTATTTTCCCTAATTATGGAAATTTTTTTTACTATATTTTAGAAAACAACAGCATGGTTTTTTTACTTGCAAAACAAGTTTTTACCTCAATTACTCTACTATTATTTTACCATTTCAGAAACATTTATCAAGTAAAATAAAACTTTTGAACTATAGTTTTTATTTTAAAATGCAAAAGACAGCATAATCGCTTATGCCGCCTTAACCTTTCACTTAGTAAGATTTGATTTCAGTCCATACCCTATCGTATTCAGTTGTAAATTCTCCTAAGTCGGTAAATACTTCTCCTAATGAGCTCAGGTCTTCTTTAGGATAAAGAAACTCGTTATTTACCTCTTCTTCAGGAAGAAATTCCAATGCCGCCTCGTTAGGAGTAGAGTATTTAATATATTCAGAGTTTCTAGCCGCTATATCAGGTCTCATCATAAAGTTGATAAATATTTCAGCCTCTTCTTTATGTGCTGCTGTAGTCGGTATAGCCATACAGTCCACCCAAACATTAGTACCCTCTTTAGGTATAGAGTATGCTAAATCCTCATTTTCAGACATAATCAGCATAGCATCCCCTGACCAAGCAAGTGCCATAGCTGCCTCTCCTGCTATCATCTGTCCTTTATAGGTATCTACCTCATATGAACGAACTAATTTTTTCTGGTCTATTAAAGCTTGTTTTGCCTCTTCCAGTTCAGCAGGGTTTTTTGTATTTAAAGAATATCCGAGTTTTTTAAGAGTTATCCCTATAGTATCTCTAGGAGAGTCCAGCATTATTATTTGTCCTTCGTACTTAGGATCCCATAATATATCCCAGCTATCTACTACATCAGAAACCTTTGTTTTGTTATATACTATTCCCATGGTTCCCCACAGATAAGGCACTGAGTATTTTTGTTCTTTGTCAAAATCAAGATGTTGATATCGACTTCCTATATTTTTCATATTGTCCAGTTTACTAAAATCCAGCTCGTGCAAAAGTCCTCTGTTAATCATACTTTCTATCATATATTCAGATGGAAAAATTACGTCATAAGAAGTTCCTCCTGCCTGAATTTTGGCGAGCATTTCTTCATTTGTAGCAAATTCTTCATAGTTTATCTTGATATTAAACTCATCTTCAAAATCCTTTATCACATCCGGATCTATATAGTCGCCCCAGTTATAAACATTTAGTGTGGTAGTTTGGGTCTTTGTAGTATTACAACCCGCAAAAACAAATACCATAACTGACATAAGTAAAATCGCAAATATTTTTTTCAACTTATCAAAACTCCTCTCAATTATAAAAATAGATTTACTAAAACACTTTATTAACTATCCTGCACTTCTATCTTGTGATTTATTTTTTGCATCTCTTAACTGTAATAAGAACATCATCGTAAGCACCGCTATAAACATAAGTGATGACAGTGCATTGATTTTAGGACTTATCCCTCTTTTGGTCATCGAATACACTTTGATAGAAAGTGTACTAACTCCGGAACCTGTCGTAAAGAAACTTACTATAAAATCATCTAAAGACAAGGTAAATGCAAGAAGTAACCCCGTTATTATACCCGGCATAATCTCAGGAAGAATGACTTTGAAAAATGCCTGAGTCGGTGTGGCTCCTAAATCCAATGCAGCCTCTTCTATATTGGGGTTAAGCTGTTGCAACTTTGGTAAAAAATGCAAATATCACATACGGAATATTAAAAGTAATATGGGCTAATATCAAGGTTATATACCCAAGTTTTAAGTTTAATATCGAAAAAAACGAAAGTAGTGATATCCCTATTACTATATCAGGATTTACCATAGGTATATAGCTTAGGTTGGTAAGCATAGCCTTCTTTCCGGGTGACATATTGTTAATAGAAATAGCCGAAATCGTACCTATTACTGTGGATATGGCAGAGGCTATTACCGCTACTATCATAGTAGTATACAGCGACTGCATTATACTTCCATCAGAAAAAAGTTCGTTATACCATTTAAAAGTAAATCCCTGCCATTTGCCCCCATATCTCGAGTTATTAAACGAGAACAATATAAGCAGAAATATCGGCAAATATAAAAACAGGTATACTAAAAATGCATAGGTACGGGATAGGTATTTTTTTACCACAGACCTCTACCTCCCTCTTTCCCACTGTATTTAGTGAGATAACCCATAGACAATACTATCATAACCATCATAATCATAGATATAGCTGAACCAAACTGCCAGTTTCTCGCCATCATAAATTGATTTTGGATTAGGTTTCCAAGCAATATTGTCTGTCCGCCACCTAATAGGTCGGATATTACAAAAGTCGATATAGCCGGCATAAACACCATCAATATCCCTGACGCAACCCCCGGAAAACTGAGCGGAAATATTACCTTTATAAATGTATTAAAGGAATTTGCTCCTAAATCCTGAGCAGCCTCCAGCAAACTTTTATCTATTTTCGATAGTACAGAATATACAGGAAGTACCATAAAAGGCAAGAAATTATATACCATACCCATTATAACAGCTCCATTAGTATATAGTAAATTCAAAGGCTTATCTATTATTCCTAAAAATAATAAAATTTCATTTAATGCCCCCTGTTCTCTTAAAACTACCATCCATGCATAGGTTCTAAGCAGGAAGTTGGTCCAAAGTGGCAATATAAACATCATAATCATCAAGCCCTGTTTCTTTATATTCGATTTTGAGATGATATACGCCATAGGATATCCGATAACAAAACAAGCAACTGTGCTGTAAAACGACAGTTTTAACGATCTCCAAAGTACATTTAGATAAATCGGTTCAAAAAACATTTTGTAATTTTCAAAGGTCAGTGAAAAAACCATTCCGCCGAAGGCATCTCTTTTTGTTATAGAATATAGTAACACTATAAAAAGTGGAACTACGGTAAATATTATAGCCCATAGAACATAAGGAACAGCCAGAATATTTTTTTTATTCATCTATTACCTCCATTCTCATAACGTGAATAGCCTCAGGAGTAAAATCAAGACCGACTTCAAGCCCTGCTTGAGTATGGTGGATAGTGTGTATTATCCATTCTTTATTATCTTTATCATCAACCACGATAATTTCATAATGGACGCCTTTGAAAACCACATCTGTAACCGTTCCTGTGATTTTCCCATTTTCTTTAGATACTATATTTATATCCTCCGGTCTAATAACTACATCTACATTTTCATTAGGTTTAAAGCCTTTGTCTACACACTCAAAAATCTTGTCATTAAACCTGACTTTATAATCCTCTATCATTGTAGCACAAACCATATTTATTTCGCCTATAAAATCTGCCACAAATCTATTTACAGGTTCATTGTATATATCTTCAGGTGTTCCGATTTGCTGTATTTTCCCGTCACTCATAACAACTATTCTATCAGACATAGTAAGTGCCTCTTCTTGGTCGTGGGTAACATATATAAAAGTAATTCCAAGTTCCTGCTGCATAGTCTTAAGCTCGTACTGCATATCCTGTCTCAGCTTTAAATCCAATGCCCCCAAAGGTTCATCAAGCAATAACACCTTAGGTTCATTTACCAGTGCTCTTGCAATTGCAATCCTCTGCTGCTGTCCTCCCGAAAGTGAATTTACATCTCTTTTTTCAAATCCTTCAAGATTTACAAGTGATAACATTTTTTTTACTTTTTTATCTATATCGGCTTTATCAACTTTCTTAATTTTAAGACCGAATGCTATATTCTCATATATATTTAGGTGAGGAAAAAGAGCATATTTTTGAAATACCGTATTTATCTGTCTTTTATAAGGAGGTATGGCACTGATATCGACTCCGTCAAAGAACACTTCTCCGCTTGTAGCCGTCTCAAAGCCTCCGATAATTCTAAGTGTAGTTGTTTTTCCGCAACCGCTGGGACCTAGAAGCGTGACAAATTCTTTTTCTTTTATATCTAAATTTATACTTTTTAACGCTTCTTTTTCCTCAAATATCTTTGAGACATTTTTTAGTTCAATTATTGACGATGCCATAACTACCTCCTCTTTATCCGATTAAAATCAGCACTCAAAAAAATCAACAAGCCCAATTTATAATTCTAGTTTCCGATACAATGTTTGTCAAGGACATAAAATTTTTATCTTTGGCATTATAAATTACTTAATGTCATAGTTGTTGCTCGCACTCCAAAGTAGATACTGGTCAATACCTACGTCATTTAAAGCCTTGATTTGTAATTTGATTTGCTCAGGACCATATTTTATATATCCTTTAACCCAAGAGGCTGTAAAGCTTTGAATCCAAGGTCTTATCTCAGCCGGAGTTTCTAGATTCTCATTTCTAAGAACTGCGTCTTTCCCTCCTTGAAGTAAGGTGTTATAGGGATCTGCATCGGGTATAGCCACACCGTAAGTTCCATTTGCATAGTGGCTGGGATACATCATAGGAGATATATAATCTGTGTAGTTGCTGACAGCCTCCCAATATTGACCTAAATGCATATCATCAGGAACGCTTCCTACAAGACCGTAGACATCAGCAGAAACATAGGCTTCTTCTTTAGATATTACCGAATATGCCTGTTTTAAATAATTTTGAATTGTTTCAGCCTTCCCCTCATTTTTTTCATTTCTATAATCAAGTATTGCGTCCAGTTTTCCACCATCAGAAGCGGGAAATCTCACATAGTCAAATTGAATTTCATTAAATCCTGCCTCTGCCGCCTCTTTAGCTACAGATATATTATAATCCCACAAGCTTCTATCGTGAGGAGAAACCCAGATTATTCCATCTTTGTTTACAAAAGGCTGATTTGTCTGTTTGTCTATGATTACTTTGTCGGTGTTATACTGAGCGTAAGTAGGGTCTTTAAACGACACTATCCTAGCTATAGTGTAGATATTTTTTTCTTTTAATTTTTTGATAAATCCATTTATGTCTTTTATAGGTGCTTTATCATTTGCAGACGGAGCATATTTTTCTGCTGCCTTAGTTTTAAAAAGCATATTTCCAAAATCGTCTTTTACATCTATTACAAAGGCATTTATTTCTGTCTCTTCCGTGAGTTTAATCAAAGAATTCAGTTTTTCTCCTGCTGCTGAATGAACGGTTACATACACCCCTTTTACTTTTATTTTTTTGTTGTTTTCATACTCTACTTTTTCAAAAGCAGAAAAGTCCAGCCCTCTTAGACTCTCATCAAGCAGGTCCTCTCTTTTTGTAACAGTGTGTTCTGCTGATATATGACCTTTTTTTTCTCCGTCAAATGTCTTATATTCTACTTCATACCACAACTCTCCGGCATCGTTTTTTAGTTCATTTAAGACTTTAACCTTCGATCCTCTTAGCAAACTGTCTACTATACTTCCTGTAGCGTCCGGAGTTTCCCTTACATTAAGTTTTGAGGCACTTATATACCTGATAGAGTTATCATCTTTTTTCTCAGTTACTTTTTCAGTATCTTGCGTAGCTTGACTTTCTCCGGACTCGGTCTTTTTATCAACTTCAGTTTTTCCGGCGTTTTGAGACCCAATTTCTGCACAAGCTGAAAATATTACCGCAGTCAAAATAATTAAAGCAAAAAATTTTGTTACTTTTTTATTACCTGTCATCTAACCACCCCTTATAATTTTTTATTTTTTAGGTTTCGGTCCTAAATACTGATAGTAATAGCTTTTTAGCATACCATTGTACAATTTTCTTTTTTTATGAAATGAAATATCCATAATTTTATCTGCATCTTCCAAAGTCGTTATCACATAATAAGACCAATTTTTTAATTTCTTAAAGACAGACCCCATTTTTTCATAAAATTCGGTAATGTCTTTTTCTGAGGACAGTCTTTCTCCATAAGGTGGATTTGTGATTAAAAATCCATACTCATCGTCAGTTTCCCAAGTAGTCATATCTTTGACTTCAAAATCTATAAGATGCCCTACTCCTGCAAGCTGGGCATTTTCTCTTGCCAGTTCAATTACTTCTTCATCTATATCATATCCTTTTAACTTAAACTGTACATCTTTTTCCTGAGAAAGAGCATCATTTCTCTCCTCTTTCCAAACATGCTTTGGCAAGAATGACAGGTTTTCTCCTGTAAAATTCCTGTTTATTCCGGGCATTATCCCTGCTCCATAAAGAGCCGCCTCAATTAAAATAGTTCCGGATCCGCACATAGGGTCTACCAAAGTTCTGTTTTCTCTCCAAGGAGTGAGCATAACCATAAATGCAGCTAATGTCTCTCTTATCGGTGCTCCACCTGATTTTTCTCTATACCCTCTCTTATGAAGAGCAGGACCTGTGGTATCGATAGTGACTTCCACCACGTCCTTGTTAATAAAGATAATTATAGGATGAACTGCTCCTGTTTCAGGAAGAACTTGAACCTCATGTTTTTGCTTTAATCTCTCAACTACAGCTTTTTTTGTCACAGACTGAATATCGGACTTAGAAAACAGCTTGCTATTTATACTTTTTGCTTTGGAAATAGGAAATTGTGCGTCATGTGGTATATAGTTTTCAAACGGTAACTTTAGTATCCCTTGATATAACTGTTCAAAACTGTACGCTTTAAATTCTCCTACTTTGACTAAAACTCTTTCTGCTGTTCTAAGTGACAAATTCGCCCTTGCTATCTCAAAGGCATCTGCCTCAAAGGTAACTCTTCCGTCAGATACATTTAACACCTTTATTCCCATATTTTTCAGTTCAAAGGAAACAGTCGATTCCATTGCAAAAAGACAGGGTGCTATTGCTTGATATTTCATAGTTTTCTCCTTAGTCTAATTATTTATACTTCCTGTTTTATATCCACCTAAATCCAAAGACACATACTTAAAACCCAGATTTTTAAGATATTCATCAGTTTCCTTAAATAACTCAAGATTTATGAACGGTTTTATATCCTCACTGTTCATTTCTATTCTGGCAAGGTCTTCGTGAACTCTTACTCTTATATTTCTAAGTCCCTTTGATTTCAAATATGTCTCTGCCTTATCAATTTTCTCCAGAACTTCTCTTGTAAGTGATTGCCCATAAGAAAGCCTTGAAATCAGACAGGCAGCTGCCTCTTTGTCGTGAGTTTTCATTCCCAGTATTTTTAAATATTCTCTGATATCGGATTTAGCCCAATTTGTTTCTAAAAACGGGCTTTTGATACTCAGTTCTTTTAGTGCTGTCATCCCCGGTCTGTAATCCGACAGGTCGTCGACATTACTTCCGTCATAAACCGCACCAGATCCTATTTTTTTTGCATACTCGGATATTTTGTTAAATATAAAACTCTTACAATAGTAACACCGTTTTAAATCTCCCTCTCTAACCTCTTTAATTGACAGGATATCTTCTTCTAATATCTCGTGCTTAACTCCTATGCTCTTTGCCAGTTCGACAGCCTCTTTAAATTCTCTCTCAGATATATGAGGTCCTTTTATAGTAACTGCTACAACATTGTCTTTCAAAACTTTCCTGCACAGAGTTATAAGAAGACTGCTGTCCACTCCGCCTGAAAATGCTACCACAACTTTTTTATCTTTCTCTATATATTTTTTTATGTCATCCACTTTTTTCTCTAAATCTCTTCTGACATTATTATGTTCTAAATGAGTATCTTTATATTTTTTTGTCAAATCTCCACTTTCATATACAGACATAGTATCCAGTGCAATATTTACTATCCTGTCTGCTTCTTTATTATATTCTCTTTTTATATGTTTTATGCTAAAAGAGTTAAAATTTCCTATTTTATCTCTGACTTTATCAAAAATGATTTTCAATTCCTGATTTTTTACTTTATATTCGCCTTTGATTTGCTTTACGACCAGTTCACTATCCAAAAAAACCTCTGCACTTTGAACCCCAAACCGGATTAAAGCATCCAGTCCCTCAAGTAAAGCAGTATATTCTGCTATATTATTAGTTGCTATTCCTATAGGTCTTGCTTTCTCATAAATGATTTCATCATCTTCACATATAACAAATCCTATAGCTGCATCTCCGGGATTTCCTCTTGAGCCTCCGTCACTATAAAGTTTCATCATTATCTTTTACTTCCTCCAAATATAAAATTCTGCTACAGTGCTCACATTCAGCCAGTTCTGATGCAGTTTTAACTTTTTCAATAGTTGAGATATCAAGTAGATTCTTACATATCTCACATACTCCATCTTCCACGCTCGCACATACTATCTTCAAAGTTCGCCTTTTTTTATCGTAGATTTTTAATAACTCCGGATTTACAGATTTTCTAAGTTTTCTGAGTTTTTTCTCCATAGATTTAATCTTGTCTTCCATATAAACAAGCTTTTCGTGCTGAGCTACTCTTTTTGAATTATAGAGTTTTTCCTTCTTGTTATATTTAGATTTAAAAGCATTTAAATTCTTTGAAAGTTTTTCTATAACATGAAATTCTTTCAGCATTTCTTCCTCAATATCTATTTTTTTTTCTTTCAATATCGTTTCTTGCCTCTTTAATTCTATTAAAATCTTAGAATTTTGCTGTTCAGATTCATACAATTTCCCTAAAGCTAATGAAAGTTCCTTATTCAATTTCAAAAGTTGATTTTCTTTTTCAGACAACCTGTTCCTGACCTCATCCAGATTAACTCTTATTTCATTTCCTTCATCTAAAAGCAAGTCCAACTCATCTTTCAAAGTTTTTATAGAGTTTTCGTTCATAATTTTTTCACTTTTGAATCTGGCTTTTTCTATTAACCTGTATCCCTTATCTATTCTTCTTAAAATCTCCAAAACAATCCTCTCCTTAGACGGTTACACCGACCTAAACGGGTCTCTTAAGGCCACTGAAACAATAAATTCCATTTCCTTTCCTAATCCATTTTTTAAAATTTCCAGCATATTTTCTTTAAAGTGAATTTCGCTTCCATAATGCCCTATGTCAAAAACATTCATACCTCTGCCGAGCAAGTCTTGGGCATCGTGATATTTTACATCTCCTGTAAGATACGCATCACACCCTACATCAAAAGCATTTTTTGCATACTCTATGCCGGAACCTGTTACTACACCTACTTTTCTGATTTTCCCATTTCCTCCGTCTACCACCCTTATACCGGATAAATTAAGCCTGTCTTTTACAAAAGAGGCAAACATATCTATGCTCATATCTTTTTTTAAATCTCCGTACCTTCCTATTGCATCAGATTCTGAATTTGTGTAAACCAACTTACCTATGTTCTCAAGAGACAGTAAATTAGAAATATAGTCATTTAACCCGCCGTCTAAAATATCAAAATTCGTATGAGCTATGTAGACATTTATAGAATTTTGAATTAACTTAAGCATTATGTTCCCTTTATCGTCCATATTTGTTATCGTTTTAATAGGTCTAAAGATCAAAGGGTGGTGGCTTATGATTAACTGAACCTGATTTTCTATAGCCTCATTTACTACCCCATCGTCTATTTCAAGTGTTATAAGCACTTTATTTATGTCAGTTTTTTTATCCCCTAACGAAAATCCGACATTATCCCAATCATATGCCAGATTCGGTTTTAAAATTTCATTTAGTTTCACTGTCAACTCTTCCATTAACATCTTTTACCAACTCCTCATAACATTTTATCTTAAATAAAATTTCTTTTACTTTTTTATCGTTTTCACTGCTGCTGTTTTCTCTTATTGTATCTATTATAGCTCTATTAGTGCTTATTTTGGAATTAAGTAATTCAAATAAAACTTCATTTGCTTTTTTTAAATTTATATTTCCTATCTCGTCAAATGGAAACTCTATAGTTTTTGATACCTTTTCCGACGAGTATTTACTCACTATTATATGATAAATTTTGCCCTCATCTTTTATAAGTTCCTCGTCTAAAATATCAAATTTATTTTTATATAAATATTGTCTCAATTTTTCAGGGAATTGTACAGGCTGAAAAATACAAATAGGATGTTTTGTTTTATATCTTTTATGATAGAACTTATCTAAAATTTCAGAAATCAAAATCCCACCCATACCGGCTATAACTATTACATCAGCCTCATCTAATTTTAATATTTCTAAACCACTTCCTAATCTTGTTTCTATTTTTCCGTCTAGACTATTGTCTTTTATCTCAATAACAGCTTTTTCTAAAGAGGCTTTACTAATATCACTTGCAATAGCTTTTTTTACTATATTATTTTTTACTGCATAAGTCGGGATATAGCCGTGATCGGTCCCTATGTCCGCTAAAATTTCAGCAGATGGAATCAAATTTAATATAGCCTCCAATCTTTTACTAATCATAATACATCTCCTGTTTTTTAATTATATTTTTAAAGAGCCTTGTATCTATACTTTTCATATTCTACTGCGTTACTCCCTTTGCCCGGATAAACTTTTTCTTCTCCAGTTTTCTAATTCCATATTGAATAAATATACAAAAAAGATTCGCCGATGCGAACCTTTTGTATATATCAATCTAAATAATCTTTTAATTTTTTCGATCTGCTGGGATGTCTTAGTTTCCTAAGTGCCTTTGCCTCGATTTGCCTTATTCTTTCTCTTGTAACATCGAACTCTTTTCCTACTTCTTCCAGAGTCCTCGCTCTTCCATCTTCTAAACCAAAACGCAGTTTCAAAACTTTTTGTTCTCTATCGTTTAGAGTGTGAAGTACACTTTCAAGCTGTTCCTTTAATAAAGAGTAAGCGGCGGCTTCAGCGGGTGCAGGAGCATCGTCATCGGGTATGAAATCTCCCAAATGACTGTCTTCTTCCTCCCCTATAGGTGTTTCCAGAGACACAGGTTCCTGAGCAATTTTCATTATCTCTCTAATTTTTTCTTCAGGTAAATCCATCTCTTTTGCAAGTTCCTCAGGTCTAGGATCTCTTCCGTATTCTTGAAGTAGCTGTCTGTGGACTCTTATCAATTTATTTATGGTTTCCACCATATGAACCGGAATTCTGATGGTTCTGGCTTGGTCGGCTATAGCTCTGGTTATTGCCTGCCTTATCCACCAAGTAGCATAGGTCGAAAACTTAAAACCCTTTTTATAGTCGAACTTTTCTACAGCTTTTATAAGACCTAAGTTTCCTTCTTGGATTAAATCCAAAAATAACATCCCTCTTCCCACATATCTTTTGGCGATGGAAACTACCAATCTCAAGTTTGCCTCTACCAGTTTCTGCTTTGCATCTTCGTCCCCATAGCCCATTTTTTCAGCCAAATCAATTTCTTCCTCAGCAGAAAGAAGTGGAATTTTCCCTATCTCTTTGAGATACATCCTCACGGGGTCATCTATAGATATTCCCTTCGGAATAGAAAGATCCAGCCTTGTTATATCCTCTTCTTCTATTTCCGCATCCGGTTCGATGTCTATATCGACATCCACATCGACATCAGATTCTTTATCGAATTCTTTATTAAAAATGATACTATCATCTTTTATATTTTCCTCTAAAATATCTATTCCCATTTGTGCAAAAGTGTCGTAGATATTTTCAATTTGGTCTTTGTCAAGTTCCAGCTCACTTAAGGCCTCCCCTATCTGTTCATAGGTCAAAGAGCCATCTTTTTTACCTTTATCGATTAAGCCTTTTACAGCCGCTTTGTTATCATGCTTTACTTCATTTTCCAAAAAAATCAACTCCTTCAAGCCCAAATATCCAAAACCACATCCGGCTTTTAACTACAAGTCATCAAGTTTCTTCGTCAATTCCATCACCTTCATGCCTATTTCTATTAGTCTTCGCTGGTCTTTTTCATTGCCGGAGTCCAATTTTTTTTGTTCCTCTAACAAATGATTTATCTTCATTTTTAATGAATTTTTTTTAATTATAAGCATCAAATTGTATATTTGTTCGGAAGATACATCAGCATATGTTACACTTATACCCCTAAATTTCTCTTTGACTACATCAGATAAATTTTTATTTGATAACATTTCAAAAATTTCTTTACTTTCTTCACCGGAAAAATCATCTTTTGAAATCATTTCTTTCAGTTCATCGTACTGTGAGATATTCTCAGCTAAATAATTCAAAAGAGAAAGTTCCGTAGAAAGCCAAGATTTTTCATCCTTATATATAGTCATATCGTTGTTTTTCTGAATTGTAGTATTTGTTTTTTCTATTCCTTTAGTCTCAAACTGCTTAGGGCTAAAATATTTCCCATACACCTCGCTTCCAATTGCTTTAACAGATAATCCTGTAATACCTGCAAGCCTTATTACTTCGGCTTCAACTTCTACAGGACTATTATGTCTTTTTAAAACAAGTGCAGCTTCTTTTATGAAAGTGAGTTTGTCCTTTTCTATATCAAAATTATATTTTTTCTGTATCTGCTCTATTTGAAATTGCAGGCTTGACTTTGAAATTTTTATAAGTTGTTCAAATTCTTCAGCAGACTTATCTCTCAGATACTCATCAGGATCGTTATGTGGAGAAAAATCTACAACGAAAGCATTTACCTCATTATTTTTCAGTATATCTATAGCCCTAAGTGTGGCTTTTATACCTGCCTCATCATTATCATATGCAAGATATACGTTGTTACAATATTTTTTTATGCTCTTCGCTTGCTCTTCTGTAAGAGAAGTTCCAAGCGATGCCACTGTTGAAGCAAATCCATATTGATGCATAGCTATCACGTCCATATAGCCCTCTACCAGAACAATATCTCTAGTCAAATTATTTTTTGCTATGTTTAAGCCATACAAATGATTTTTTTTGAGAAAAATATTTGTATCAGATGAGTTCAGATATTTCGGAAGTCCATCGCCTACCACCCTTCCTCCAAAAGCTACCACCCTTCCTCTTATATCAAAAATAGGAAACATAATACGCCCAAAAAAACGACTTTTTATCCAAGTTTCTTTTGCTACAAATATTCCGCTTCCTGCCAGTTCTTTTTCGGTATATCCTTTAGTTAATAGATGTTCTCGCAGTTCTGAGTTTCTAGGTGCATATCCTAAACCGAATTTCTTTATGATTTTATCACTTAAATTCCTCTTCTTTATGTAGTCTAATGATCCGTCAAAATTATTCCAAAGCATCTGAAAATAATACCTTGCCGCTATCAGGTGTATCTGAAACAGTCTTTCTCTCAACTCTATGTTTTGCCTTTGCTCAGAGCTCATAGCCTTATCTTCCGGAAAAACTATATTTGCTTTTTCAGCTAAAAATCTCAGAGTTTCCATGAAGTCCAGATTTTCTTTTTTCATAATAAAAGTTATAACATCTCCGCCTTCTCCACAGCCGAAACATTTGAATATCTGTTTTTTTTCATTTACCATAAAAGATGGCGACTTTTCGTTGTGAAACGGACATAACCCCTTATAACTCTCAGAATTCCCTTTTAGATCTACATAAGATGAAATAATATCTAAGATATTTATTCTCGATTTTAAATCTTCAATAAAATTATCGTCTATCATAGACATTAAACCACCTCTATCTATAAAAAGCACATACGGATTATTATTCTATAAAAAATGTTTTTTCCCTCTGTATAAATTTTCCAAAATATATTTTTTTATAAAAAATAGTAAAAAAGACTTTCATAACATAAGTATCCTAAATTTCAACTATATATTCAAAAAACTCCAGATTATTTTACATATCTGTAAATAATCTGAAGTTCATAAGCTTTTGGATTTTCTAATCAAATAAATTATCTTTCTAAAAAGGCATCTACAACTGAAATTAAATTTGAAAACTCTTCAAAGTTCAAAGACTGATTCCCGTCTGAAAGTGCCTCTTCAGGTTTAGGGTGTACCTCTATAATAAGTCCGTCTGCTCCAGCTGCAAGAGATGCCATTGACATAGGCAAAATAAGATTTCTTTTTCCTGTTCCATGACTTGGATCTGCAATGACTTTTAGTCCTGTTTCCTGTTTTATTATAGGAATAGCAGCTATGTCCATAGTGTTTCTTGTGTAGTCGCTAAAGGTTCTTATTCCACGCTCACACATTATTATATTAGTATTTCCTTGCTTTGCTATGTACTCCGCTGCGTGAATCCACTCTTTTATAGTAGCTGACATTCCTCTTTTTAGAAGAACAGGTTTATCCTGTTTTCCCGTCTCTATTAAAAGAGAAAAATTCTGCATATTCCTGGAGCCGATTTGGATCATATCAGATACTTCATATACTTCTTCTAAACTCTTTTCATCTATAGCCTCTGTCACAGCCATAATTCCTACTTCTTTTTTTACAGCCTTTAAAATCTCAAGTCCCTCTTTTTTCATTCCCTGAAAATCAAATGGAGAAGTTCTGGGTTTATAAGCTCCGCCTCTTAGAATCTTAATGCCCTCAGACTTTATAAATTTAGCCGTTTCAAGTAGCTGTTCGTAAGACTCTATAGCACAAGGGCCTGCTATCATCAGCTTTTCATTTTCAAAATCTATTATTTCTTTGCTAAATGGAGCATCTAATTCGTTTAATATTTTAGAAATCATTTTTCACATACTCCTTTATCCCTCTTGTATCAACCTCGTTAATCAAATCTTTAAGCCTTATATCGTCAATAATAAGATTTTTTTCAATTTCATAAAGAGGCACCAGCACAAACGCCCTGTCTTTCATTCTAGGATGAGGAATAGTCAAATTATCGTCTTCACAAATTACATCATCAAATAAAAGTATATCAATATCTACAGTTCTAGGTCCCCAGCGTATCTTTCTTACTCTATCCAGATCCAATTCTATCCTTTGCAATTCCTCTAAAAGTTTATGAGGAGACAGGCTCGTTTCTATAATAAGACACAGGTTTAAAAAAGCATCCTGAGCCTCATATCCCCAAGGCTCAGTTTCATATACCCTGGATTTTTTTAAAACACTACACTCTTTTATTTCAGCTATTTTATCAACAGCTTTGTCCAGATATCCCAATCTGTCGCCCATATTGCTTCCCAGCGAAAGAAACGCTTTTACCATATATCCTCCCTGTTTCTGCTTATACTTATTCCCATATAATCAAAAATCCCTCTTACAGGTGCTTCCGGCTTTCTTATATCCAGTTTGATTTCTCTGATAACTTCATATTTTTTCAAAATGCAGTTGCAAATATTTTCTCCAAGTGTCTCTAAAAGGTCATAGCATTTTTCCTGTGCATACTCCTTTATGATTTCGTAAACTTGCGCATAGTTTATAGTCTTTGTAAGGTCGTCCGTTTTTCCTGCCTCTTTTAAATCCAGATATAACTCAACATCTATAAAAAATTTTTGACCTAGAGTTTTTTCTTCCTGCAAAACGCCATGATTGCCGAAAAATGCCATATTATTCAGAACTATCTTGTCCATACTATAGGTTTTCCTTTCTATATATAGCGTCTGTAACCATAGCAGCTCTTAAATTTTCTTTCACATCGTGAACTCTTACTATATCTACACCTTGTATGATCCCCATAACAGTAGTGGCAACAGTTCCCTCTACCCTTTCTTTCGGAGGAAGATCTAAAATCTTTCCTATCATAGATTTCCTTGATGTTCCAAGTAAAATAGGAAGTCCGAAACATTTGAGTTCTTCCAATCTTTTCATAACATACATATTTTGCTCAGGTGTTTTTCCAAATCCTATACCTGGATCTAATATAAGCTGTTCTCTTTTCATTCCTGCACTTAGTGAAATTTCTATCGTCCTCTCAAAAAATTCCTTTATGCTCTTAATTATCTCTTTATCGTAATCAGTTCCATTTTGATTATGCATTACAACTGCCGGACAGTTAAATTCTGCCGCTACCTCAGCCATTTTTAAATCTTTTTGAAATCCCCATACATCGTTTATTATATCCGCTCCACTTTGCAAGGCTTTTCTCGCCACCTCGGATTTATAAGTGTCAGCTGAAATAAGCACATCAGTCTTACTTTTTAGTTGTTCTATCACAGGAATCAACCTTTTGATTTCAGTATCCGCATCAACTTCTATAAATCCCGGTCTGGTAGACTCTGCACCTATATCTATGATGTCTGCTCCCTCGTCTATCATCTTCAAAGCGTGATTTACTGCAATATCTATATCCGTAAATTCTCCCCCGTCAGAAAAACTGTCAGGAGTTACATTTAATATACCCATGATATATGTTTTTTTCCCAAATTCCATCATCGTATATTCTCCCTGCTATTTTATATTTATAAGTGAAATAGCCTCAGCTCTTGCCGCTACATCTTTTTCAAATACCCCTCTGACAGCGGATGTAATAGTCTTTGACCCCGGCTTTTTAATTCCTCTCATAGTCATACACATATGTTCAGCTTCCAAAACAACTACAACTCCATAAGGATCAAGCACATCTACTATAGAATCCGCCACAACTTTGGCAATTCTCTCTTGTAGTTGAGGTCTTCTCGCTGTAGTTTCAACTACTCTTGCAAGTTTAGATAAACCTGTCAATTTCCCTCCTTTAGGTATATAAGCTACATGTGCTTTCCCGAAAAACGGCACAAGATGATGCTCGCATACAGAGTAAAAAGGGATATCTTTTACTATAACCATCTCTTCGTGATTTTCTTCTTGAAAAAATATTTGAAGATGTTCTTTCGGGTCCTGATGAAGTCCTGCGTAGATTTCTTCAAACATATTTGCAATTCTCTTTGGAGTATCTACCAGTCCCTCTCTATCAGGATCTTCCCCTATAGCCTCTAAAATATCTCTCACCGCCCTTTTTATCTTTTCTTTATCCATTTTTCCAACAGCGTTCGTTTCGTTTGCCATTTAAAATCCTCCCTCTTTCAAAACCTGAATTTTTTAATATATACTATCATTTAAAATTTTATTTTATTATTTATTCAATTCGATTTATTATTTTTAGATATACAAAAAGTAATAATATTTCTATACACAAAACAATGAACAAACAGCGTATATCACTTTTCGTTTCTTTTTGCAAAATATTTTAATCAAAACTAAGCAAAATTATTTTTAAAATTTTTAAAATCAGTTGCATTCCCGTATAACAAAATTGAATTTTCTATAGCTTTTTTCAAAAATCCGACATTTTCAGTCAGCATTTTTCTTGCCAGCTCCACCGAAAATATATTTATATCCCAGTCATATCCTCTATGTCTTACTAAAATTCTGTTTTGTTCTTTGGTATGAGAGTCAAATACAAATACATCTATATCTCTTTCTTTA
Source organism: Acetoanaerobium sp. (assembly GCA_041831635.1). Lineage (GTDB taxonomy): Bacteria > Bacillota > Clostridia > Peptostreptococcales > Filifactoraceae > Acetoanaerobium. The sequence goes on from JBHASY010000130.1 coordinate 18,745, forward strand.
CTATACCCCAATCTCACAGATGAACCTGTTACGAATATGTATTTTATATCTTCTTCGTCAACATATCCGTACTTGATAAAATTTATAACCTCATCATTAGATATCTCATTTTTGTTGTGCTGTTCCAACAAGATGTTTGTTTTTTCAGATAAATCAGTATTTACCTTATAGTTTATATCTCCTATCGAGCTTACAGGCATCATATTCATAGCACTGTTACAAATAAATACCTCCTCAAAATTTTCAAGTTCTTCTATATTTACAAGTTTTTCGCTTATCTTATATCCCAAATCAAATTCCAGTATCCCTCTTATATTTTTTAAAGCTATTCCGCTTAGCATAAATACCTTTTCGTTATTTATATAAAAAGTATCGTTCTTTCTAAAGATTATATTTGCTATACTTGTTTCCAAAACATTAGACTTACAGTCTAAGAAAAGAACATCGTCAAAGCCGATTTTTTTTGCGTTTCCCCTTGCTATACAGTTTTCAATATATGATGTTGTCTTATGTTGCAGCATAGGATTTTCTGCCCTTTTGTATGGGTATATCTGCAGGCTGAAACCTTTCTCATAGTCAAAAGGTCTATAGGTCAATTCTCTGCTTTCTATACTGTATCCACTATCACATAATGTAAGTCTTAAAATTAAATCCCCTTTTAATTCCGAGCATATTTGTTTTAAATCAGATACTGCTTGCTCTATGAACGCTTTCCCTATACCTAACGTTTCACTGGAAGAAGTCAGTCTTGAAATATGGTCTTGCAGAAAAAATACTTTATCGTCTTTAAAAAGAAGAGTTTCAAATATTCCCACTCCAAATTTCACAACCTTATCGTCCCAATTTAAATTTCCTCTACTTAGAAGTATCATCTTGGATATATCCTCTTAATGTTTTCATAATGGATTTTGCCTTATGAAGAGTTTCCATATACTCATCTTCGGGTTTTGAATCCCAAGTAATTCCCCCTCCTACTTGAAATGTGATCCTGTCATCCTTTTTCACTATAGTTCTTATAGCTATATTAAGATCTGTAGTTCCGTCAAAACCTATGTATCCTATAGAGCCGGTGTATACATTTCTTCTGGTAGGTTCAAGCTCTTCTATCACTTCCATAGCCCTGATTTTCGGAGCACCTGTTATCGACCCCCCCGGAAATGTGGCCTTTATTACATCGTAGATATCCTTTTCTTTGTCTATCTCGGACTCTATCGTAGCAACAAGATGGTATACATTGGCATAAGCTTCTATTTTGAACAGTTCAGGAACTTTTACACTTCCTATCTTAGATACTCTTCCTAAGTCGTTTCTCTCAAGGTCTACTATCATAAGCAGTTCAGCCTTGTCTTTTTCACTATTTGAAAGTTCGTTTTTGAAAAATTCATCCTGCTCGGGAGTTTCTCCTCTCGGCTTTGTTCCCTTAATAGGTCTGGTTTGAATTTTTCTGTTTTCCACCTTTATAAATCTTTCAGGTGAGTTTGATATTACCTGAACATCTTCAAAATTCAATAATCCACCAAAAATAGTAGGTCCTACCTCTCTAAGCTGTGCATATATATCAAAAGCACTTCTACTTGTTCTTGCGTCAAATCTTTGAGTTAAATTTGCCTGATAAATATCTCCGCTTCTGATATACTGTCTTACCCTTTCTATACTATCTATATACTCTTGTTTAGTAAAATTCGATTTTAGAGGAATTTCTTCGTCTGTTGTATAGCTGATTTTCGTAGGCTTGCTATTTAAAATAAGTTCTTCTCTTTCTGCGATAATCTTTACTTCCTTTACTTTGTCTAAATTTGCAGTAACTATATAAAGGTTTTTATCTTTATGGTCTATAACATATGCCCAATCGTAAAGCCCGAAATACAAGTCGGGAACTTCCATATCGACTGTAGTTTTGTTTTCTATTTTTTCAAGATACCTTCCTAAGTCATATGAAAGATAACCGACTGCACCTCCATTAAACGGAAGGCCATATTTTTTTTCGTCATTGCTTTCAAAAGAATACTTATTCATAGTATTTCTGAATTTATCTATGCACTCAGGGTCATTTGAATATTTCACCACCTCAAACGGATTTGATGCTACTATGCTGTATCTACCATATTCGTCATGATACAGACTGCTTTCGAGGATAAAACTGTGTGGTTCGTCTTTTATCATTGCGTAAATTTCAATAGGCTCAATATACTTGTTTATCTCTTTTATCATTATTTCCACCCTCTTGCACTTTCTATGAAATTTCTAAATAAGTCGTGTCCATGCTCTGTAAGTATCG
>JBHASY010000131.1:0-15896 GCA_041831635.1 Acetoanaerobium sp.
AGTTGATTAATATTATTAGAAAAGTAGTTGAAAATGATGAAGATGATTATGAGAAATATTTGCCTAAAGAGTATAGAAAAAAAATGAAAAAACATCTGAAAGAGATAAAGAGAGGAATTTTATTTTGATATGAAAATAAAAATAATCAGTGATGTCAAACAGATACAGAGAAGGCTTGAAAAACTGAAGAATATGCATGACAGCACTTTCCTGACTGGCAAAATAGCTCACGACATGAAGAAAGAAGTGGCGTTAAATTTCAGGAAGGAACAGTCTCCGGACGGCGTTTCCTGGGCAAGGCTTAAAGGGAGCACGATAATTGGAAGATACACCTCTCTTAGATTCGCAAACAAAAAAGGAAAGGGCAAAGCTAAAATCGTCAGCAAATCTACAGGTGGAAGAACTGGAAGGGCTAAGATATTACAGGACACAGGAACATTGAGGAATTCAATAAGCATATCTAACAACCGAGAAAAGGCTATAATAGGGACAAACTTGATTTATTCCCGTACGCACCAGTTTGGGCTTCCAAAGAAGAATGTTCCTGCGAGACCATACATGGGATTGTCACAAAAACAGAAGGAAAGATATAGGGAATGGATTAAAAGATGGAAAAGAGGAGAACTAGGCTAGACAGTTGAAAAACTGTCTTTTCTTTTTTGGATTTCATGGTATAATGTATAATAATAAAATCAAAGGAGTAGGAGAATATGAAAAAAGTAAAAAGTGCATTGATGATAACTGTCAGCTGTATCTTATGGTGGTTTTTAAGCAATACGGACGGTGCGTTAAAAGTATTTAGGGCGGAGTTTTCAGAGTATGGAGACAGTGGAGTGAAAATGCTAGGTGCTCAATTCCTGTTTATAGTATTAATGATACTGTTTGTATTTTCGGTATCTGCTGTAATAAAACTTCAGATTGAAATTTTTTCTGAAAAAAAATAGAATAAAATCCAAAACCAAAGTAGCCAGAAATGGCTATTTTTTTATTTAAAAAAAGAAAAGGTTACAGCCAGATGTAACTCTCATCTATAAGTGAGAGGGCATTAACGAGGAGGTGAGTAGATGAAAAAAAGAATAAAGGTATTTGAAAGCGGAGAATATCCTCAAGGGAATGTAGATAAGGAACAGGTGAAGGATATCTTTTCCAAAGTGGAAAGAGTTGACGGAATCTTTCAGCATACCAGCAAATGGAAAGCAGCGGGTAAAAGTCCTGTAAAAGTTGGAGACTTTGAAAACTTTGGAATAGAAGAGACAGAAGAAAAGGCTGTTGTCTATGCCGATATTAATTTTAACGACAAAGGCAAATCCTACTATGAGGACGACATACTAAAAGGCGTATCGGTTGAAATAACGGACGGAATCCTTGATAAGATAGCAGTTCTCCCGGTCGGAGTAAATCCTGCCGTAAAGGGTGCAGAATTTGAAGAACGTATAATTGAATTTGAGGAAATAGAAGATAAGGAAGGAAATGAAATGACTAGAGAAGATGTTTTGAAAAGCTTAACAAAAGAAGAAATTCTGACTTATGGAAAAATTGAAGGTCTGGAGATAAAAGAAATCGTTCCGGAAAAACAGAAAACAGAAGAAGAAATAAGGGCAGAAATAAAATCTGAATATGAACAGAAAGAACAGGCTAAAGCAAAAGCACTGGAATTTATGGAAGCTAATAAGCACAAAATTACGCCTGCAATGAAAGAAAATGGCTTAAATGAGGAAATGCTCACTAAAGTGTTCCAGGTCTCTGAAACAATGGAATTTGGAAACGAGAACATAACATTAGGAGCGTTACTTACTAAAATTTTTGAGAAAATGCCAAGAATTCTTGATTTAGACCAGGTTTACAGGAATGTGGAATTTGAACAGGCTGGAGCAGGCGAGAACGTAATAGACATAATGAAGAAAGCAAAAGAAGAGACTGAAAAAATGTATAAGTAGGAGGAAAAAATGGCAAACAGGGTAAAAAGAGAATCATATGAGAAAAAACATTTAGTATTATTTGAAACGCTACCTGGTGAAACTATACTGGTAGCAAGCGGGAATGGAAAAATAAAAACTGGACAGGTACTGGCACAAAAAACAGCAGACGGAACTTGGCACAAATTTAACAAATTAGGAACAGATGGGACAGAACTCCCAAGAAGAGTTTACAAGGGAGAAGAAGAACTTGATACAACATCAAAAGAAGCGATAGCTGTATGCGTAAGAGCGGGCGCTTTAGACAAGGCTCTAGTTGTAGGAATAACGGCAACGGATTATAAAGCAATAGCTGAACTTGAAAAGAACGGAATATATTTAGAGGAGGTAAAAAACAATGCCAATTAATAAGAGACAAGCAGAACTTATAGGGGTATTTGCGGGAGTCCCTGTCAATACTGTCAATAAGTATTACTTAGAAAAATTTAAGGGAACACCTTTTATGACTATATCTGACAGCTTTAAGTTGGATGAAGTCATAGGAGAACTGACTACATTGTCAATCGTTCCAAGAGGAACAAAAGCTCCAGCAATAAAGGTCAATGGACATGAAAGAATAACAATTACACCTGACATCATTAAAGGGACTGCGACTTTAACTCCACTTGAAACTTTAGAATTACAAGCTGGACAGGTATCTACAGTAATAAATGGACAAGTTGTGGACAATAAGGCACTTATTGAAAGCAAGAAAATGGCAATCCTTAAATCAGGATATGAAAATACAAGAGCAACAATGGCTGCTGAACTTTATCTCACAGGAAAAGTTACACTCCCAGAAAGTGGAGATGACATAGACTTCGGATATAAGACGCCAACAGCGTTAAATTTCAAAGTTTCTGAAGACCAATGGGAGATTTTCTTAGTCGACAGAATAACTGACTATGTCAAGGAAAATAAAATGTACCCTGAGACAATTGAAGTTGACGTTGAGATATTAAAATCTATGATGAAGAATGTCAATTTAAGGGAAACCCAAAAGGCTTACTCCATAGCTGAAATAGCACCAAATGCAGCAAGAAGCCTTGAACAGACTTATCCTAACTTTAATATCTTAAATATGAAAGTTAGTGCATTAGTTCCAGCTACAGACATCAAAGGAAATCCTATTAATACAGACGGATTGATGTATCTGTCAACTGCTTCTGAATTTACTAATGCTTATGTAGGGCTTGAAGTGTCCAATGGGCAGAGCGTTCAAATGCTTAAAGCGGAATATTTTGTAAATGAAATAATAGAAGTAGACCCTGCAGGTAAGAAATATGTCTTCCAGAGCGGATATTGTCCAATAATTCCAGTCCCAAAGAGAGTTATGAGATGGAAAGTGACAATAAAACCTTAGTAGGTGGTAACAAATGGCTTATGAATTAAGTGAAATGCTTAAAGTCCGTCTTATTCGTCTAGGGATGAACGAGACGGATATAAGCTTAAAAATAGAAGAATTGAAGAAGCAGGCTAATGCTTTTATTGAAATGCGTCTTGGGGATATAACTTTGACCGAAAAGCAGAAAGAAATACTCGAGAACAATTATATTCAATACGAGCTTTTTGCACAGTTAGAAATGGAGAGTTTTACTCAAGACAAAAGAATATTTTTAGACAATCTTATCGAAGACATTATCAGACAGTACAAAGAAACAAAGAAAGAAAAACAGGAAGACAAGGCTAATAATTCTAGGATAAGAGTGTATTAGGAGAACTTAAAATGATTGAAACATTAAAGGAAGCTGTATCAAGGATAAGTAGGAAAAAGTGCGAATTCGGATTTTACAATGATTTTGGTTTATTAAATGACAGTATGTTTCTTTTAGAACCATCAGGCAGACGGAGTAATACAATAGGAGTGAGCGGACGGAAAGAATACACTAGCATAATGAACCTCTATTATTTTTATTTTAACGACTTACGCACAAATTCGCTAGAAGTAATAAAAGAAACGAACAGCTTGCTGGAAAGAATAATGGCCGATGAGGAAATAAAGAAGAAAATCATAGCAATTAACTATGACTATTCCGTTCAGAATGTCAAGGAAAATGAAAACGACCTGACAGGAATAATGGAAATAACAATAAGACTTGAAATAAAGGAGAGATAGATGGACGTAAGATTCTTATTAGGAAAACAGACAACAAAGGGAACTGCACAGACGACAGATGTAAGCTTGCTCGCTGCAACTTCATCCTCTGTAGTTCCCAATGTCAATAAAGTCAGTTCTAAAGCGATTGGAACTGGAAGATGGGAAAAAGATGGATTTGTTTCAAAAATTGAAGTTGGTGGAGATGTATCGGTCGAGCTGACATCAGGGCAGTTAGAAATGTTTTTGCTTGGAGCGGGATTCAAGGGCAAAACTGTAGCAACGAAAAACCTCGAATTTGCTCCAGATGAAGCATATAACAATTTTTTGACATACATAACAGACAACATTGAAGGGGATATCCACGAATATGCACAGGATTGTCTTGTATCAAGCTTAAAACTTAATGCACAACTGGAAGCTTATGTGACTTGTACAGCTTCCCTCATAGGAATGGACCACAAGATACAGAATGCAAAATTTGCTGGAACTCCCACGGCATTTAAAGGAAAACCTCTTATATGTCTGGGCTCCACCATAAAAGAGAAAAATACAGATGTCACGGCAGAAATAGAAAGCATTGACATAAATATTGATAACAAGCTTGAAGGTAAGGGAGCATTGAACTCCATCTACAACAAAGTTATCAGACAGTCAGACAGAGGAAGCGTAGGGTTGACTTTACAGTTTAACGAATTTAATAAGACATCGTATAAGAATGCACACGATATGCTAAAAGCAAATACATCATATGCAGTAACTGTAGAATTTGCAGAAGTTGAAGATAAGACTAAAAAAGTAGTTCTCACATTCCCAAACTGTAAGATATCGAATGTAGAAGCTACAGACCTGGAAGGTGCGGGTGGAATAAGTAAGGAATTAAATGCTTACTTTGACGAAACAATCAATTCTCCAGTAAAAATAACACTGGAAAACTATTTACCATAAAAGAAAGGGATAGGCAATGAAGGAAACGAAAGGATTAAATCCGGGCGAGGAACTGAAAGGAAATCTGACTGAAGAAAAGCTTATTCCTGATGAGGAAAAGAGGACAACTCCGTTATCAGAGCACAGGGTAACGGATGTTGTTACTTATGAAATAAAGGACAGTAAGCTAGTAGTCGAGACTGTCCCAAAATTCAGGAATTTTCAGAATTATCTTAACAAGCCAAGGGAAAAGGTGAGGTTGTACAATAAAGGGGAAGTGATAGAAAGAGTGGCTATAGACTATGAACTGTTTGACAATCCAGAGTTTGAGTTGCTTTTTAATCAGGTTGAAAAAATAATAATTGAGGGAGAAAAGGTAGAAAAGACAAGGGAAAATTTAACGAAATTCCTTGGAAAAAGTCCGAAAATTTTTAATGAAGCAATAAACAGGATACTTGAGAACAGGGGTGATATGGGTTTTCTCAAGCTGAACAGGATAATCTAGAAGCTGATTATTATAGAGCATGTTCAATGTTCCTTAATGGAACAAGGACTCCTCATGAACATTATAGGATTTTGATAAGAGATATCTCAAACTATATGAGATATTTTGGATTTGATGGAATGAGTGGAATATACGACCTCAAATTCTTACCTTTTGCGAAAGGGATAGATGAACATCCTTATTGGCTTATTGAAAAAATACAGTTCATATTGACGACAATAAATAAAGTTAAGGCAGAAAAGAGGAAGAAATAATGGCGAGTGAAACAGATAGACTGGTCACGATTGTGGAAGTGGTGGACAAATATTCAAAAGAACTTCAAAAAATGAGGGAAGAGTATAAGAAAAGTACAGACCAGCTTGAAAAGATGGGAAAACAGGTTCTGAATGTAGGAAAAGAAGGCGAAGGCAGTTCAGGGGGATTAGGGAAACTGGTAGGCTCTTTTGTTAATTTAAAGACAGTCCTGGCTACCGCCGGAATCAGCTTGGCTGTAAACACTCTGAAGAATATAGGGCTTAAGGCTATAAATGCTGCAAGCGATATGGCGGAGCTTGAAAACGTGACAAGGCAGGTCTTTGAAAACAGTACGGCTGAAATTCAGAGATGGGCTGATAACATAGATTCGAGCGTCGGAAGAAGCATATATAAGTTACAGAATTATGCTTCAATATATGGCTCAATGTTCAAAGGGGCGGGCTTTGAAACGGAAGTATTTAAAGAATGGTCTAAGGACTTGACAAAACTGACTGCGGATTTCTCCTCTTTTTTTAATATTGCAGACGATGAAGCATTTACAGCAATCAAGGGAGTACTGACAGGCGAATCTGAAGCAATGAAGAGATATGGTTTTATCCTTAACGAGACTACAATGGCAGAATATGCTCATGCACAGGGAATACAGACAAAATGGTCTAAATTAAGCGAAGCTGAAAAAATGCAGTTGAGATACAATGCGTTAATGGAAAAGACTAAACATATACACGGAGACGCCGAAAGGACAATTGATGGATATGCAAACCAGTTAAAAGTAGCAGAAGGGCATATCTCTAATATTTCAGTTGGCTTAGGAAAGCAACTTATTCCAGCCGCTGAAGGCGTTCTGCATATGTTCAATGGATTAGCAGAGGTTGTTGACGATTTCATCAATAAAAAAAGTCTTGACGACATTGCCTGGGATTTTCAAAGCGAAATAATGCAGCTCGAAGATTTAAAGGATAGATATGTTGAACTTTCGCAAATACAAGGGCGAAGTCCAGAAGAAGAAAAGGAAAGGTTATCAATAATTTCAAAACTGAATGCACTTTATCCAGGATTATTAGGGAACATAAGTTCTGAAGCGACAAACTATGCTGAAGTAGCTAATGCAATAGATGGAGTAATTGTAAAGCTACAGGAAAAAATGCTGATGCAAATGCAGGAAAGCGTTTTAAGTGACATCATGAAAACTGCGGAAAAAGAATTTAAGAAAGTGGAAGATATCTTTAAGAGATTAAGGGAAGAAAAGGAAGAATTTCTTAAATTAAATAATTTTAGCATTGATGAAATATCAGGACTTGACAAGGTGAAAGCTAAGTTTGAAGAAGCTCTAAAAGATGGTTTAAGTTCAGAGAGCATGGAGAAGTATACGAATGAACTTAACAAGGTAGTCGGAGATTTCGCCAAAATAAAAGGAATGAACTCCGAAGCCCAGGAAAACCTTATTTTCAGGGTTGACCGTCTTGTGCAGATGGTCGTAGGTTCAGAGGAAGAAATTGCGACTAAACAGGCTGAAGCAAATAAGGAAATATCAAAAAAAGTGGACGAAGGATATGAAAAAATTAATTACATCCTTAAGACTATGTCAATAAGTGATAAAGATAATAACTCCATTTTCTCCAGGATAAACGATCTTCAAATTCAAAATGGGAAACAGTTCCAGGCTATAAAAGACGAATCAAATAAAAAGATAGAAAGTATTGGAGAAAAGACTGAAAAGGGCAAGCAGGAAACGATTGAAAAAGGCAGAAAAAACAAAGTTGAAATTATTGAAAATAATCAAATTGAACACAATAAGACGAGAAATGAAATAAAGAATATAGGTTCTGGAGTAAACAGTGCATTAAACATCTTTAAAAATAGCAACAGCAATAATAATGCAAATAACACTAATAAGAATACTGCAACTCAAGGGAATGTAAAGAAAGCTTTTGAGAGGACAAGCAGAAGGACTGAAAGGGACTAAGAAAAAAAGGCACAATCAAATTCAAAAAAAGCTTTATCTAAAAGTACAAGTGGGGGTTCTTCTAAAAGTTCTGGTGGAAGCAGCGGCAAGGAAGAAAAGAATAAATGGGAGTCTATGCTGGAAAGCTTAACTAAATCATTAAACGATTTACAGATTCCGATTGATAATTTCCGAAACAGGATTGATGAACTGAATCGGAAAATCAATGAACTGGAAGTTGACAAACTGAAGTTCTCTGAACAATATGGAATAGGAAAAGGTTCAGAAGTAATTGCAAAACAGATTGAAGGTCTGAAGAAGCTGTATGAGACAGCTTTGGAAGCAAGAGATACTGTAACTATACAGAATCTGAAAATCGAAATAGAAAGCATGGAAACTGACTTAGTACATGCGAACATATTCGAAGGAATGATAAGCGACTTAAAGAAGAGAATGGACGAAATTACATTCAACTACAATGAAGAGTTCGCTGTGGCAGCTGAAAAAATAGAGGATTTCAGAAGCAGGGAAGAGGAGTATATTTCGAACTATATCATATTCCTCAAAAGGAAAGTTGCGAACGGCATTTTGACCGAAGTCGAAGCACAGAAGGAAATTGGCAAGCTTTACGAGTTATTAATGGAGAATAATTTAAAATTAAAAGACTTTGGGAAATACTGGGAATCATTGGTTGGTAAATTGAGACAGGACAAAGACATTCTGGAACTTGAACATTCTGAAAAGGAGAAGGAATTAAGGCTTGAGAATGAAATCTTTTCCAAAAATTTTGTTGAAGGACTGGAAGGATTCGTATCCCTGTCTGAAGAAAAACTTGAAAAAGAAATTAAACATCTGAAAGAAATGGAAAAAAAGCTTTCAAGCATTCCTGAATTTTCAGAAGAGAACAGTGACGAAATCAGAAAAATTGATGAAGAAGCTACAAAAGAAAAAAGGAAACAGCTGGAAATAGAAATTGAGGAAACTAAAGAGAAGATAAAAGGAAATGCAGCAGCTCTGAAAGCACAGAAGAACTTTCTGGAACTTTCCAGGGCTATGGCAAGCCTGGATTTTGGAAAATCGTTGAATGAAAGCATATTTAAGACTATTGAAAGCAGAGTAATTGAAGCAAATTCAACAAATGAAATCTTTTCCGGAATCGCTTCTGACCTCTCCAGGGAAATGGACAAGGAACTGGAGAAATTCGGAGGAATTGTAACAGAAGAGGATATCAAAAGGCTAAGAGATGAAATAATCGAAAGGCAGATAAAGAACTATGAGGAAATAGGGAAGGTACAGGAAGCTGAAATATTGCAGAGGATAAAGTTTAACAACTCACTGGAAGATATGAACGGTAGGCTTGAAAAAATAGGCAATATATTCTCACAATTAGCAAGCATTACAGGAAGTAAATCCTTATCTGAATTAGGAAACATCATAAACAGCATAAAAGGGTTAGGTTCGGCATACAAGGAGCTTAATATAACAAGTATGGGTGGACTTAAAGAATTTGGGAAAAGTCTCTTTAAAGGCGGATTTACTTGGAAGAACTTTGACAACTGGCTGAAAGTTGGAAATATAGCGACTGCTGGCTTTGGAGTAGTTACAAGTATATTAAATTACGGAAAGAATGCAAAGAAGGCTGCTGAACAGGCAAATGAGCAGAGGAGACAGCAGGCAGAAAGCGAATATAATCAGAAAATAAACAACAACAGACAGCTTGTTGAAGCGATAGAAAGTCTGACTGAATCAATACAGGATATGTCTATAAAGCTCATACAGAATATCGCTGAAAACACTAGCGACAAGAACATACATAGACAGATGAAGTACTATAAGGAACTGATAGAGACTACAACCGAATCATACAACGATAAAATTATAGCTAGCGGTCACACTAGCAGCAGGAAAAGGAAAGGCTTTAGAAAAGTTACAAATGTGTATTATCAAACAATGGAAAAAGACTTTTCTGAAATTTTTGGCCAACTTTGGGATGATTATCAGAAAGACAGTGAATCCCTGCAAAGATTTTATGACAATTATGTAAGTCTATTTAATGTAGATGAATTAAGAAGAGCTATGGGCTCGCATACGTTAGATAAGCACAACATGGAAGACGTGAAGAGAAATTTTCTGAACTTTATAAGAAGTGTCAGAGAAATGGAAGATTATCTTTTATCGTTAGATAAAAATGGAATACTGGAAAGCTTTGAAGGGGTAAGCGTAACGGACATATTTGAGCGTAGGAAAGAATATGAAGGTCAGTTAAGCAACATCTATAAATCGATGGGAAGAGACCCCGAGGAATACAGGAGCGAGATAATTCAGAAAGTTAATGAACTTATACAAGGGGATAAGGTAGTCATAACGGCTTTTGAGCAAGTAAGAAGCACAACAGTTGAACAGTTGGCACAAGGTAATAAGGCTATAAAAGGATTGGCTGAAGGGCTTGAACATTACTTTAACAATCTTAAGACGAATCTGTCAAAAGTAATGTATGACGGATATTTTCAGAATTTTGAAGAACAGTATAACAGAAGATTTGAAAACATTGCGAACAAATTGGCAGATTTTAGGCTACAAGGTGGCAAAGATATCAAAAGATTCGCACAGGAAAACTTATCTTTTGAGGATTTATTTCTGCAACTTAGAAGCGTTGAGAACATTAATAATGATATGGAACAAATTATTAAAAGCTTAAGACAACAAGCAAGAAATGCTGGATTAAGCGAAGATGTAATAAATTCCATGTTCCCAGACGAAAAAATGCAGGAAAAAATATCTCGGATAGAATCAGCATTAAGAACGGCAATGGAAAGGGCTTTGGATACAAGCAGTTACAATCAGTTTACTATGTCTCTGGGAGAAAGCATATATGAGAATGTGAAAGAAGGACTAGTAACGGCGTTTATTGAAAGCAGTAAATATCAGCAACTGATGGAGAAGTATTTTATAACGGATGAATACAAGTCTTTGATTGATAAGGCAGATTCTTTTGAGGAAGCTTACAAAATTATCAAAGCAAAACAGGAAGAAGCGGAAAACAGACTTAAGGCACAGGGATTAGATTTTAGGAGTACGAATGCAGCAACCGGAGAATATCTAGGCGGTCTAATGACACAGGAAGATGTGGCAAGAAGCAGGATATCTCAGGAAGCAATGTCACTTAATTTTAACTTTAATCTTGAAAACAAGGGCTTCATACAAGTAGACGATATGCTGTCGTATATAAAAAAGGAAGTCAAGGAATTCCTGTATAAATCAAAAAAAGAGGAGGTATAGAGAATGGTTTCACAGCAGTACATAGATATGACTTATTTGGAAGAAAATAATCTGAAGCACGAAATAAAAGTATTTAATGTTACAAGGAACTTTGAACTGACAGATTTTTTAGAAATCGATGACTTGTCAATAAATAAGTTTCTTGAAAATGAAAGCAATGCTATATCTCCTAATACCTTAAATCTTAGTTTTATTATAAAGGAAATTGAGAGAGAAAAACTGGCTGAATATTTTGACGAAGAAAAAGGTCTATTTGACAGGAACGTATACTTTCAGAATTTAAGAGAAGTAAGGGAATACCTTGTAAAGGAAGACGATGAAATTAAAGTTATAGATACTCTGAACAATGAAGAAATCGTATTGTTTTTAGGGATTGCAAAAGAGTTATCTTACAGGGAAGAAATATTGCATAAGTATCTGAACATAACAGTAAAAGACAAAACCATAGATGGCTATAACAGGAGATTTGATAAGGAATACATATATAAAGACTACTATGTTTTTAATAGTAATGAAAAACAGAGGTCTTTATTATACATCCTGGCTCAGAAAATTGGCTTTACGGACGCTTTAATGGAAATAGAGGATATAAAGTATAGCTTAGGGGATTTTATTAAGATTCCGATAGCAAAATTTGAGAAAGATAATAACATAATGCAGGAACTGGCAGAACTGGTCAGAGCTGTGGTAGGGAATGTATATGTAAAAAGTGACGGAACTTTAAGGATAACGTCACTTATAAATCAAAAAGATACTCGAATAGTTAATTATACTTTGAAAAAAGGGAATATACTTGAGTATCTGGAAAACAATCAGGAGAAAGCAATACAGAATAAAATTGAAGTGGAATACACAGAAAATAAAATTGAACCTGAGCAGGTAATATTTGCACTTGCAGGTCAGAATGCTAATGCAGAAACCGACAATGCAAACGTTGTAATTAAAGCAAATACTACAGAAAGTGATATTCTGTGGCAGATTGACTATGTCACAAGCAACGTAAACAGTATAAGACCTAATCCTGAAATTGCAGCATATAAAGCTAATTCGGACGGTACAAGAACTCCAGTTGAATATTCGGAATATGAAATGCATTTAGAAGAAAATACTGGGAGAATTAAATTTCTGAACACTAAAAATTTTGATATTTTTATTGAAAAATTCAAAATTTATGGTCAACCGATTTATGAGTATGAAGGAAATAAGGTCTACTATACTGAAAAAAAGCTGGAAAGTCACGAGGTTGAACTAAAGACAATAAGTAATAAATATATCCAAGAATTGAGGCTTGCACAGGAAAACTCAAAATATAATTATTTTATTAACTGTAGGAATTTTAATAAATATAGCCTTGTATGTAACAGCATACCTTTTATCGAATTAGAAGATGTTGTGAACATAGATTATGGTGATTTAAGCAGGAAAATGCAGGTGATAAACATAGTGCAGCATGCAGACCGTACCGAATTAGTTTTAAAGGAATTTGAAATATATAGACCAGACGCAGGAAGGTGGGAAAACCATCAGATAAATCTGCTTGATAAAAATCTCTTGAGAAACGGCGGAACAGTCGATTTCGGAAGAATAAAATATCCCGAAAATAAACCCCCTGCTGTCATCGGAGTAACAGCAGAACATCAATTTTTGGGATTTGGAATAAGATGGCAGGCATTAGAAAGCAATGACATCAAGGGCTATTTTATGTATATAAAATCAATTGATGAAGGCACAGGTCAAGCTGATGGGGTTTTAGATACAAAGGTAAGCTGCGGAAACGCAACTTATAAAGTAATAAAAGCGGATGTAGGCTCTTACGAAGTGTATATCACAGCTTTAAATATGAACGGAATAGAAGGGGACAAATCGGAGACAGTAATAGCTAGGAGTATTAAAGTAGACGGGACAGCTATGAACGTTGACGGAGACAGTATAGTAATTGATACTACTACTAATAAGCTTATACTTGGTACAGTTTTGGCTAAGAATATGGCTGCAAATTCCGTAATTGCGAATTCTATTGCTGCAAATGCCGTGACAGCTGAAAAAATAGAGTCAGAATCAGTAACAACTGAAAAACTTTTGTTTTCAGATAAAGATGGGCTGTTTAAAGATGAAAATGGCGGAATCGGTATCAAAGGAGACAAGCTTACTATAACTGCAAGAACTATCTTTAATTCTGATGTCAGCTTGAATGGGAAAATCACAGGAAATAACGGTGTTGTGGTAGAACAGGGAAACAAAAGGACTACTATTAGAGGCGGGATAATTCTTTTTGAAGAAAAGAATAATCAGGGACATATGATTCCGACAAGGACATTTAGAAAAATGGCAACTGATGTATACGCGTATAATCCGAGCAACATACGATGGATAGATGTAAGGTCGTACACAGGAAATATTGACTGGAACAATGTAAGAATAAATGCAAGCTTGACAAGATTTAATGTTGATACAAATGTCAGACAGATACTTTGCGAAGTAGTAAGGCATCCACATGATAGGCATTTGTTTTATGTCAGAGTCGGGGGTAGTAACATCGTCGAACAAGGAATGGCTATGGTGAATAATGATGGATATAGCTGGGATAAAAATGCCATGTATCCTATTACAAGAAATAATGTAATCGGAGGAGTATATGGAAGCCCTCAGATAGTTAAAGAAATAATTCATACTGGTATTTCAAAGGTGCAGGTGGAATTTGTTAATAATACAGTAAAAGAAGCATACGAGGCACATATGCAGACTAAGACGAGAGATCCGAATGATATTTTTAAGACGGGCAGGCTATATTATAACATGACATACAGGATAAGACACAAGCAGGCTGGCACGCATGTATGGAGCAACTGGGAAAATTATACATCCAGAAATTTTGACAGCTTAAATCAGGGATTGAAATTTGATATCAATATACAGATGGTCTGTAATAACTATACAATAGAAGAATGTAACCCAGGAAGTATGTACTCTTTACTGCAAGTTGCACAAAAAAACACGGCTACAAACGGGTTGATTAAAGTATGGATATCTCGGAGTGTAGAGGGGCAGATATCAGGAGGTCAGGCTACCTGGTACGCATACGAAGATTAGAAAGGAGTTATAGGATGTCATTAAAAAATTTGATAAACACAGATATGGAGATAGACGGAGCACGGTATCCATTTGATACTGAAGCAAGAATAAGAATAAATCAGTTTTACAAACTGGATTTGATAGAACGTCTCAGAATGCTCAAGTTTGCTGAAGAGACTGAAAAGAAATTTCAGGATTCTAAGCAGACAGAGAATACTTTTGCATTATTTACCAACGAGGTGACTAGTAAATTAAATAAGTTGGATAATGTAATGAATATAAAAGAAAACGGAGATGTAGACTTCACTATTTCTGGGAATTTACTTTTAAACGGAACAAATCTGAAAAGCGGAGGAACTGGAGATGTGACTGCTGCAGGGAATAATGTTTTTACAGGCACAAACACATTCGGAAATATAAATCTTAGAGGACAGATTTCATTTTCAAATAATCCGTTGTTTTTATTCCGATATATGAATATTGATGGTGCAACAACTTCAGTATTTCATCTAGGAAATGTTAATTTCCCTTTGAACTTGCTGGCTAAAAATAACAAGATAATGCTGAATGGTAAGGAATTTGGAAACAGTAAGTTTGAGATAGTATTTGATGGTGCGTTAGTTATCGACATAGGTGGAGAACTTATGGGCGATATGGGGATAGTCAAGGAATATGATTACAGTCAATTTGTACAGAGTAAAGATTATGATTTCATATACTTTAAAATAGAAGATAATATAAATAGTGAGTTTGACTATATGAGAAATTATAATAATGACTTTTGCGATATATTGTTATGTTTAAAAAATAAGACTGTTATTAAGAAAATTGATTATGGTAATAATAGTAATTTCTTTGTAAAAATTGATGATAACAGTAAAAAATTATATATAGCAGTGCAGGACTCAAGTTTGAGAATCTATATTAAAAATATAACTATATTTTAGGAGGTGAAAATATGCTAGAAGACAATAACTTATCAGAGAATGTAAATGAAACAGTTATACAGGAAGAAAAAAAAGAAAGCTGGCTTATTGAGATTGTGGACGGACTGCCGAGGAGTTATATGGATACACAATATCTAAATCCAGGAATAACTTATTTTGAAAATTCCGTTGAGGTTGAAAAGTCTGAAATAGATATAAATAATCTAAGACTATATAAACTGAAAGACGGAAAACTCAAAGTAAATAAAGAATTGCAGAAAGAAGAAGAAAGGAAGCTTAAAGAAGAGAGGATTAATAAAATTAAGAAGGAACTTTATGCTTTAAGGCTGGAACACGAGGTCAAACCTTTTGAAATCGAAGTTGGCGGGGTAACTTATTTACAAAACAACAGAAGCATAGACCAAAGCAATCTGACTAGAATTGTAGTGATGTGTCAAGCAATGAAAAAGACATCTTTTGACAACTGGAAATTCTACACAAAAGACGGCTCTGAAAAGTACGTTAATATCTCATTAGCAGATATGATGAGAATGGCAACAATAATGCAGGAACACACAACAAAATCTATGGCTACTGAAACATTATTGAGCCATGCTTTGGAAAATCTGACTGATGAAGAGCTTAAAAACTATAACGCCAAAGATGAATATGAAAAAGCATATAAGAATATAGGGTAGGTGGTTTGATGGAGTTAGAAAAAGACAAGCTATATATAAGCTTTCACAAGCCAAAATCTGTAATAGGTTATCTAATATCAGCTTGGACATTAGGTAACTATTCCCATTGTGAGTTTATCTATAACGATACAGTGTATTTGGCAAATCCTGGGGGAGTGAGAAGTCAACCTTTTAAAATGAAAAAGAACTTTGATATATTTGAGCTAGACAGCAATATAGAAGCACAGGATATATTAGAA
>JBHASY010000132.1:0-76061 GCA_041831635.1 Acetoanaerobium sp.
CGTCTATTTTAAACATACTCAAGTCCACTACCGTCGGCAACACATATATTTGCTCATAAAAATCCTTTACATATTCATATAGTTCATAGTCGGACACTATGCAGTGTTTTATATATTTAGAAAGAAAATCCAATCTGTGTCTGATAGTTTCTTCGTCTTTGAATTTAACCCTTACATCTTTGCTAAAAATCTTAGCTTTCGAATACTGTCTTACTTCCGAACCCCAGTGCTGCATTACAATTTTCTTTCCCATCTCATTTAATATAGGTAAATCCGAGCAGTCCAAAGTCAAACATGTGCCGAAATGAAAATGAAATATATCATTTTCAACGATAAATCTGGATGCCAATTTCTTACTGATAGTATTTGCTACATTAAATCCCAGTCCTGTTATCAAATCTATCTCAAAATCCGACCTGTATTTTAAATACGAGGGATAATAATTTAAAGATTTTGCGTTTAACCCGATACTTGACAGCCCTTTTGTAAGTGTATGCATTTGATTTGCAATTTCCATAGTCCCATGTAAAATGTTGCTGTCACATACATCTTTTTTATTATTCTCAGAGCCTGTAAGAGGATTTTCCGTTTCCAAATTGATGTTAAAAAGATTAGCCAAAATATAGTACCTTTTTTCTTCAGATGGACTATCTATATAATTTTTAAGCAGAAAATTTATATTATACAAAAGGTCGTAGTTATCCGGAGCAGAATTTAATCCCTTCAAAAAAAACTCCTTAGCCATCAAATAATTTCCGGCTAAAATTTCAGCTATTCCCGACATTGAAAAATAATCAATTCCCAGTTCGGCTTTATGTTTAGTGAGTAATTTTTTTGCTTCGTACAGATTATTACTCTCTATCAGTTTTTCTATTTTTGATTTTAGCAATTCACTCATTTTTTTAATATCATCCTTTCTCGTTTTATCTGTTTTTAAATTATATATTTACAAAAGGACGATATCTGCAAATATCCCTATTTTTTCACTGTAACTAAATATCTATATATTCTTTGAGAAACTGTGCCATATCAGGATATGTTTTTGCCGCCTCTCTGTAGTATTTAAGTCCAGCTTTGATGTTCGACCTTTCTATATTTTGCCTGTACAAGTACATAAGCATCAAAAACTTAGCCTCAATATCATATATATATTTATACTTCAGATTGATTCCCTCTGTATTGTAAAGCAAAGGCATAGCCTCTATACCTAAATTTACATATTTGTCAAACAGACCAATATTATCATCTATGATATTTTGAATCCCTGTAGCATGATACTCGGCTGATAATGAAAGCAAATACGTTTCAAACAACAATTTCAGGTTTAAAATGTCTGTAAGACTGTTCGTCTTAAAATCGGTATTTGTAAGCCAGTCATTTACCCTCTTATAGACTTCATAGTAATGATATTCCTTAGAATGCTCAAATAAACTGAGCAATTCCTGCTTGTCCATACCTGAAAACATCCTAAGCGAGATGTTTTCTACACTTATAATAAAACTCATAGCTTCGGGATATAAAGGAGATTTTTTCTTAAGATCGAGCAGTTTTATAATTTTCTTTGACAGTTCATATTTTTTGTCTTTTTCTTCACTATCTAAAAGTTTATACTCACTATATAAGCCATATTCATCATCTAAATCGGAAAATATTTTGTAAACCTGTACCTGTACATCTTCCGCACAGTTTTTAAGTTCATTTTCCGTCAGTGATATGGCGTAATCCAGCAAATCATCTTTATTTTCTTTAATGTCAAGATATAATTCTTTCAGTTTGTCATATTTTTCAAGTCTGAAATATGATGCCAGCGATATTTGGATTTTTTTCTCGCTGTATTTAAGTTCCGACAGAAATGATAAAGATTTTAAATACTCCTCCTTATTATAGTAATATGAAGCTAAAAACAAATTTGCCCCGTTTATATCGACGGCATTATTTCTATACAAAGCCACAGTAATGTCATTGTATATTTCAAGAGTAGTGTATGATTTGCATAAATCGAGATATTTTTCAAAATAGATTACTGCATTTTCTAGATCTCCTGTTTTCTCATACGACATCGCAAGCATATAAAATGCATCGATATAATCTTCTTTTAAGGATATCCCCAGTTTCGATGCTTCCATCAGCTCATTATATTTATTTAACATAAAACAATTTGTCAAGTGCACCGTCAAAATAGCAAAAGATTCTTTCTGATTTTCTTTACTATAATTTTTGAATAATTTATAGATCTTAGAAGAAATTTCATATGATTTTTTTATATCAGAGTGCATATTATATGTCGTTGCCAGCTGATACAGATAATATATATCATCGGGTTTTTTTTCAATTTCCTGCTCAAGCAGGGTTTTTGTACGGATGAATTTTTTTTCCATTATTTCTTTACTGGCTGTAAGATAACCGTAATGTCCGATTATCACATCAAGAGTTCCTACAGGATATTTATAAATCGGCTGATTGTGAACTCTTCCCTCATATCTGAATTCCTTGTCATTTCTAAATAGCCTCATAGAGGAAAACACAGAATACAGATCGTAGTTTTTTGCATTGATATAATTTTTGCACGATACTAAATACGTATTGTTCTTTGTAGTTTTATATATGTCAGTATCTAAAAAACACTCTAATTCATCGTATTTTTCTATAGTTTCATCCGCATCCAGTATAAATATCCACTCTCCCGCAGCATATAATATGGTTACGTTTCTCATACCTGAAAAATCATCAAACCACTCCTTAAAATACAATTTGTCCGTATATTGCTTGCATATATCTACTGTTCTATCCGTAGAACCTGTATCTACTATTATCAGCTCCACATCATCTCTATCTGTGATAGGCTTTATGGACTTAAGGCATCTTTCTATATGAATTTCTTCATTTTTTACCATCATACATATACTTAGTTTATACGCCATTTACATACACCTACTTCACTTTTATTTAAACAATCTTTTCACTTTCGTTTACATCCTGTCTTTTTAACATAGCTCTGTAACTATGTTAAAAAATGAAAGTTTTCCAACAATAAAAAAATCGGCATTTGCACCGATTTTCTTTATAGCTTATAAACACTATCTTAATTTTTACAAATAATTAAAACAAGTCGCTATGCGTCCCTGTTCTGGTTAAGTATAAAATCAATTCCCCATTTGACACCTCGTAAATCAAAAGCCAATCCGGTGTTATATGGCACTCTCGACATCTTTTGTATTTCCCGCTTAGACTATGGTCTTTATATTTTAGTGGCAGCGGTTCCCCTGTAGCAAGAGTGTCAACGACAAACTCAATCAAACTCATATCATAACCTCGTTTAATTGCTAATTTGAGGTCTTTCCTAAAGGTTGTGGTCCGAACGATTCTGTATTTACTCATTCTCAATTTCCTTCAAAATTTCTGCAAAAGAACCATAAGTCTTTTTGTTAGGGTCTGATTTCATTCTTTGTACTTCCTCAATAGCCTCAATGGTTTGCGCATTTGGTATCTCATAGTTTATTACCTGTTTCATATACCTTATGATGTTTCCCTTTACACTCTCGCCATTTCCTGAAACAATGCTTTTGTAAGCATTATAAGTTTCTCTGTCCATAGAAAAAGAACAAGTAACCGTATCACTATTTTTCATAATCACAACCCCCTTACTATAATTACTTAGTTAACTTACTTAGTAATTATAGTATATTTAATTTTTATTCAAATGTCAATCATAGTTGTAATTACATTTTGATAAATCATATAAATTGCCTATACAAATAGTAACAAAAGATGTTTTAAGGGTGCTTGAATTTTAATTTTTTATATATCCGACTGTTATTTCAAAAAATTAAAAAGTCGAAGAACTTACCTTCGACTTTTTCAACTAAAATGATTATCTTAATAATTGTAGTACCTGTTGAGGCAATTGGTTAGCCTGAGCAAGCATCGCCTGAGAAGCCTGTGCAAGAATATTACTCTTAGTGAATGAACTCATTTCCTTAGCCATATCTGTATCTCTAAGTCTTGACTCAGCTGCCTGTAAGTTCTCAGCAGAGTTATCAAGGTTCTTGATAGTATGCTCAAGTCTGTTTTGAACAGCTCCAAGTTGAGATCTTTCAGCGGAAACTTTTGTTATAGCCTTGTTGATTTGAGTAATAGTTTTTCCCGCTGTAGTAGCTGATGTAACAGCTATAGAAGCAGCTGTAACTCCTAAAGAAGCAGCTGTCAATTTTCCTATTTTAACGGATATTGTTTGAGTGTCATTAGCTCCTACATGGAATCTCTTTCCTGTAAATGTTCCATCTAAAAGTTTTTGAGTGTTAAATTCAGCTCTTCCAGAAATAGCTTCAATTTCATCAGAAAGTTGTTTCAACTCATCTGCTATAAAGCCTCTGTCTTCTGCAACGTTAGTATCGTTCGCAGCCTGAACAGCAAGCTCTCTCATTCTTTGAAGCATAGCGTGTACTTCATCAAGTGCACCCTCAGCTGTTTGGATTAGAGAGATACCGTCCTGAGCGTTTTTAGATGCCATGTTAAGACCTCTGATTTGCGCTCTCATTTTTTCTGAGATAGATAGACCCGCAGCGTCATCTCCTGCACGGTTTACTCTTAGACCCGAAGAAAGCTTTTCGATTGATTTACTCATTCCTGAAGAGTTAATTCCGCCTGCTCTGTGTGCGTTCATTGCCATCATATTGTGATTGATTATCATTTTATATTCCTCCTTGAATTTTGTTAATCGGCTTCCATGCCTGATTAAATTATAATTTGTTATATTTAGTGATATATCTTCCGGCCGTTTAAGATTATCACTTACACTACATATATCGAAGTAAATTATAATTACTTTATAATTTTTTTAAAAAATTTTTTAAAATTTTTATTTTTTATTTTTCATCATTTTTGTAAGTGCTGATTTATCAAGGTTGCTGCTCTCGGTTGCAGTTTTATTTTCCGCTTTAGTTTCATCCAGAACTTCTTTTCTTACTATGCTTACTTCTTTCGGTGCATCTATCCCTATTTTTATTCTTCCTTCTTCCACTTCTATTACTTTTATTTCTATGTTATCAGCTACTATGATGCTTTCCCCCGCTTTTCTTTTCAGTACGAGCATATGTTATGCACCTGCCTTTTCATAAAACTCATATCGTATAGGATAGGTGTCGTCTAGGATTATCTGCATAGCTTTTTTGAGTTTTGTGTTTATTATGATAGGGGCTTGAAGGTTTGTTCTTATTTTTGTTATGTCGTCAGGAATTATGACTACCGTTCTGACCATAACATCTTCTCTATCAGTTATGCCCAGTTTTTCGATTATATTTTCAGGTAGTTCAAAACTATAACCGTTATCCGCTATGAATGGATCCATAATGGCAAAGGATGTCTTTTCTTCCGTACTTTGTAACCATTCTATAAATATCTCACTGTCTTTTATTATTACAAATTTTTTAAGTTCTTCAAATCCGAGCATTCCTCTTTCAAATTCTACTACTTCGTTTTCATTTACTTCCAGTTCTCCAAAATAATTTGTACTTATTTTCATACTATCTCACTCCCTTTATTTCTTTATCGTACATAATTGCGATTTATTATAGCCCATTTTACATACGCTTATCTCTCTTAACCAACACTTTCATTACAAACACAGGTATCGCTCCCAACCTTTTTATTCTCCATGGCTCTTTTACAGCTCTATAAGCCCACTCCAGTCCCATCTTTTGGTAAATTTCAGGTGCTCTTTTTACTGTGCCTGCATATACGTCCAGACTTCCCCCTACTCCCATAAACACTTTAGCATTTATATTGTTTAAGTTATAGGAGATAAATTTTTCTTGTTTCGGTGCTCCCAGTGCTACAAAAACTAAGTCGGGATTTGTTTCATTGATGTGGTTTATGACCTCTTTTTCTTCCTGATGGTCTGTATTTCCGGTATGTGCACCTTTGAAATAACCATGATGAGTTCCTGCTATTATTATGTCAGGATACTTGATTTTTATGTTCTTTGCAGCGGTAGAGGCTATTTTTTCTTTCCCGCCTATAAGATACACTCTATAGCCATTTTCAGCGGAGAATTTCAGCAGGTTATCCATTAAATCTATCCCTGTAACACGTTCTTTCAGAGGTTTTTTCATTATCCTTGATGCAAGAACCAGACCTATTCCGTCAGGAACTACCATATCGGCAGATTTAATTATTTCAAACAAATCCTCATCTTTGTTTGCAGTTACTACTATTTCGCTGTTAGGTGTCACTATGAAAAATTTTTTTGCAAACTTTAGAGCATCTGCTACCCTTGAAATAGCCTCTTTCATATCTACCCTATCAATAGAAACTCCTAAAATCGTCAATTTCTGCATATGAAACTTCCTCCGTTACTTCGCCAATAAATCATATACTTTCTGATTATGTGTATCTGCCAGCTTTATAAATTTATTTTGATATTCTTTTAGCTTTTTAGTGTTTTCTTCTTTGTTTATAAAAGCCTCTTTTAGTTCTTCGTACAGGATTTGAGCATTTAGACTTTCTACTTTCATAGCATCTTTTCTGTCCATCATATGAAGGAAGCTTTGAATTTTCGGGTCATAGGATATTCCTACAGGATAAACTCCCATAAGAACAGAAAATATAAGCCCATGAAGTCTCATTGCCACCATTATATCCATATTCCCTATAAGTGAAAGATAGTCTTCTACATAAAGATATTCGTCGATTATTACTACCTTATCTTTTATGTTCTTATCGAGATTTTTATGAATGCTCTCCATAAGCTTCAGGTCTTTATAAAAATGAAAAGGAATAAGCACAGGCACACAGTCCATATCCCGAACTATCTCGGTGCATAGCTTTGTCATTTCTTCTACTATGTTATTTCCTGTTTTCCAATGCCTTACCGATATCCCTATATACGGTTTTCTTTTTACCTTGCTTTTTTTATCTAAAACTATACTGCCTTTTTCTAGTGATGGTTTTGATATCCCGAAAACCGTATCTGTAGTGACTAATATTTCTTTAGTCACTCCTAAACTTTCCAGTTCCAGCTTGGATTTTTCATCTCTTACATTTATAAAATCTATAGAGTTTAATATTTTTCCAAGTAACCATCTGTTATAACTTTTATTTACAGGTCCTATTCCCTGAGAATATATCATCACTTTTTTCTTAAATAATCTTTTTGCAAGCCATATTATTCCTATATAGTAAGCTATCGACCTCTTTGATGTCACATCTTGAAACAAAGAACCTCCTCCACTTACAAGCAGGCTCATATCCTTCATCTCTTTGAAAATCTGCAATAAATTTGTCCTTTTGATAGACCTTACATCGTGTTTTTTAGCTGTGAACTCCGGATACTGAGATAAAACCACAATATCTATCTGCCCTGTAAATCTTTTTATTCCCTCTACTAAACCTTTCAGTATAGCTTCGTCTCCTACATTATTAAAACCATAATATCCTGAAATGAGTATTTTATGCATTTTTCTTTACCTTTTCCAAAAATTTAATACCGACATCTGCACAAATTACAAATACAGCTCCTATTATAACTGAAATAGCAAGTTCGTAGCTGACTCTTAAGTAAGAGATATAAATAGGAGTTCTGATGTGGGAAAATGTATTTAAAATGTTGCTTTGTCCTATAGCTACAGCAACAGCAAATGCCGGAAAACTCCAGACAAATTTTTTTCTAAATGCCAAAAATACAAATAAAATAAGTGAAGGATAGCCCAGTAAAAATGCTTTATTTCTAGGTCTTGCAGGCAAAAATAACTCCAGCATATTTCTTCCCAGTAATTCCAAAGTCGACGGCTCTACGTTTGACTCATGCCCGCTTCTAAGAAGCAGCAACACTACTGCTCCTAAAAGTACTCCTACTATTAAGGCTTGCCAAATTTTTATATTACCCAGCAAAAATTCTCTCATCTCGCTTACTCGCAGGTAATTTCCCTTATCCTTTCTGTTGTATCCGAAATATGCCATATATGACACTAATGCCATCGCAAGCGGTGCTACCTGAGACAGTTTTACCCCTTTGAAAATATCGAGTTCTAAAAGATACTTGCTATGGGCGAAGAATGCCACCTCATATATCGCACCTATAAGAGACACGACTATTGCAAGCACCAGCACTATAACCCCTCTTATGTAAATCTGGAAAGTCTTGGCTTTTTGGTCTTTCGCTAAGATATCTTTTATTATCGCAAGAACACACATTACAGACAGCGATGGAAATACTATGGTTGTAAACAGTCCAAACATCTTATTTACTAAGTCCAGCTTGATATTTACCGCATATATTCCTGCCGTAGCAACAGCTGCTCCCATAAATCCTAAAAGCAAGTGCTTTCTTTTCAGTTTCACTGTGTTTTCAATTATTATAAATGCAGCTGCAAGTGTTCCTATAGCGGATACCATCTGCATACTTCTTCTTGCTCTTAACGGATTCATAGTATATAAATTGGTTTTTTCGGTACTTGTAGGTTTTATACTATGAGTTTTTAAAAGACGCTCTTGCAAATCATCAAGCCTGTCCTTATATATCTTCATATCTGTAACAGGTTTGCCGTTCGGCTTGATAAACGGTTTTAAATATATTATTCTTATGTTTCTTTCTGTTATTGCTCTATAGTAGGTGTTTATTATTTCTTCTCCGTTATGGTGCATAGGTATACCATAGTCAAATCTTTTTTGAATGAACTGCCATGTAGTAAAAGCTCTTATAGCTTTGTAATCCATTTTTTCAACCAGTTGTTTCATTCCCAAAGTCTCTAAATGTTCTCTTTGCACCGAGGCTTCTATCATTCCTACATAAATATGTCTGTCGTACAAAGTTTTAGCCAGATAATCAAGTTCTTCGTCTGAGCCTAAAACCTGCTCTCCCGAAAAAATAACATAGGTTTGATTTAGATGGTAATTATCTATGTAGTCTATGAATCTATCTATAGACTTTTTCGCATCTTGAGTATCTGACAAATATGTAGGTCTTAAAAGCACATTTAAGCCCGAAGCCTTTGCAGTATTTATTTCATCTGCTAAAAATCCCAGTCCTGTATACTCGAGTTTTGATGCCTGTCCTATAGGGCTGGTTCCTATCTTTTCTCCTGAAAAATCCCTTACTACGGTTGAATCAAACACCATATCTTTCGGTTTTCCTTCTATCACTAAGGTGTTTTCATCTCTGTATGCCATCTTTCTGTTTTCCTTAAGTACCTGTCTTAACCCTGTTTCTATAAATTTAAGCCCTGCATTTTCTCCTTCTATAACTAAATCATATCCCTCAAAACCGGTTCTGATTTTAAAATCCTCATTCATTTTGAGTGAATTTATAGTAGCCTCCCCTATATTTACGGAAACTGCTCCTGCTTCTTTGAACTCTCTAAGTGATTTTTCTATACTTTGCCCTGCTTCACTTGAAAACCTTAACATTTCAGTATAGTCTAAGGTTATTTCATATGTTTTATAAACATTTTCGGCTTTCATTCTATCAAATACTATAAATGACGATACGATAAGTCCAAGTATAAGAAATATCGCAAGTATCCTCTCTACTTTCATATACTTACCTTCTTTCTAATTCTCATTTTTATATTTTTTCCCAAACAAATCATCATACATTATTTGATATTCATTCGTTCTGAGTTTTTGTATTTCTTCATAAATCGACTTGATATCAAAGTATGTATGCTCAGACATTGTTTGATTCTCATATTGACTTGCCATATATCCGTAAAATCCCGGTACCTTAGTATCAGCATATTCCAACATCAATCCGGAAAGTGCATTTGCTCCTAAATTTACAGTCTTTGGTTTTTCTTTATAGTTACTCCATATTATATAAGGCGTAGCAAACATATCTTTTCTGCTTGCTCCACTTTCTTCCATATTCTTGTAGTATGGATATGTTCTGTACATAGAAAATCCACCCGGCAAATGATCTCCGAAATAACACAAAATCGTAGGTTTTTTTCTTTTTTTTATATATTTGTAAAATTCATAAAGTTCATTATCGGATATCTTCACTCCTATGGCATATCTGGAGAGCATTTCCTTATCATCATCTGATAAATCTCCTTCTACAGTAATTTCCTCTACTCCACCCGGAACATAGTATGGAGCATGGTTTTGAACTGTAACTGCAAAAATCATCTGATTTTTATCTTCGTTTTCCTCCAGTGTCTCTTTTATCTTGTTCATCATATCTTTATCGCTAATCCAATTTCCAAAATAAAACGGGTCTTCAAATTCGTCTATAGAAATAAATCTGTCAAATCCCATATATTCATAAACATTATCTCTATTCCAAAACTCAGGTATATTATTATGAATAGCTGTAGTTAAATAACCCTCTTTTTTCATATATCCGACAAGCGAGTTTATATCATTTTTTATATGTTGTTGATAAGGCACTGACCCATCCGGAAGATGCTTTACATTATATCCTGTCAAAAATTCAAATTCCGTATTTGCAGTCTTTCCACCTAAAACAGGAACATATACCTCGCCTGTTAAGCCTTTTTTCCCTATTTCTCTGAATCTGGGGATAGGATCTTCGGAAAATTTCAACCCCTCTATCTTAGTCACGTCCGAAAACGACTCAGACATTATAACTACTATATCCGGAGAAACTTTTCCCTGTTTTTCATACTCAAGCATCTCCTCATTTATCTCTTTTATTTTGGCTTTACTATAGCCTTGCGGTTTTTTAACTATTATATTGCTTACATTTATAGTGAATGCAAGTAAAAATCCGTTATATTCATAATTTTCATTTTGATTCCACGAGTAGTTGATAATCTTATTTGTCCTAAAAAACTCTACCCTATATTTGCTTTCAAGTGCCAACCCGGCAATAAAACTCCAAAACATCGCTACAACCAATACTGTCCCGATCACATTCAAAGGATTGCGAATATCATATTTTAAGTTTACTTTTTTGTCCCAGAAAAAGTACATAGCAAATATTATAAGTAATAATATAAATGCAAACCCTAAAAACGAAATACTTTTTAAGTCCAAAAACTCATTTTTCATTGCGGGCATTACTCTTTTCGCATCTTCTATAAAGAAAATATCCCATGGAAGAAAAGGAACTCCTTGATATTTGAATTTAGATATATTTACAAATCCTATAAGTGTCGAAAAAATTAACAATATGATATTAGAAAGCCAAACCTTTCTTACTATAACGTAAATGATTCCTGAAAATGACGCAGCTATAATTATATTTAATGCCACAACTACAGGTTCATTTAACATAAACTTGATAACTGCCGAAAACGAGTCTCTATTTGAAAATTCTAAAAGTACAACAGTCATGACGGAAAATAGCAAACAAAAGAGCAGACCTATGTAACCTGCTCCGTTTATATCTCTAGATTTCAACTAATCCTCACATCCAATCTTTTTAGTCTTAAAAATATCCCAGACTATTATACTACAAAAACAAAGATAGCAAAACATCAGTTTCTATCTTTTATTTGGAATAAATCTACTTAGCTTCTTTCCTTTAGGTAATTTTTCTATCTCTTCCCTTGTTATTGCTCCGATTAAAATCAGCACCACCCCGTAGACTAACATTGCTACTAATATGGCTATTACCGTAGCTAAAGAATTTCCTATTTTAGTGACAAGCCACATATGAGAAAATTTCGCCGTAACTCCCATAATAATTGCTGTTATAAGAGGTTTTATAAGTAAACTTTTTATATCAAATTTTATTTTAAGAAGTCTTTTCAGCCAATATATATCCAGTCCGGCGGCTATCATATATGCAACTACAGTTCCTATAGCAGCTCCTTTTACATTAAGTGATGCAACAGATGTCAAAGTATATGTAAATACTAATTTAAATACTGCCGCTATAAAAAGATTCATAACAGGAACTTGAGATTTCCCTAAACCTTGAAGAATTCCTGTAAGTGTCTGAATTAAACTTAAAAAAACTACCCCCAGTGACATAACAAATAGTATCTGTCCTACTCCATCAGGCTCTTTCGGATATAAAAGCTGCATTATAGGTGTTGAAAGCACCATAAGTCCTACTCCTGCCGGTAGTCCAAGCAACACTGCAAGCCTCATACTAAGGGCGGCATTTTCTCTTACACTTTGCATATCTCTAAGTTCATACGCCTGAGATATTACAGGTACTACGCTCATAGCTATGGACATAGTAAGCACTTGAGGTAGATTTATAAGTGTGGCAGCCATACCTGTAAGCTGTCCATAAAGAGCACTTGCTTGACTTTGACTATAACCTGATGCCAGTAGCCTGCTCATTACCAATGAAACATCTATCATATTCATAATAGGCATAACAGAAGCTCCTATTATGATAGGAAGTGCAATTGTAAGCATAGTTCTTATTATATCTTTGTAGCTTTCTTCCTCAAAATCCTCACTTTTAAGTAACTCTCTTTCAATCTTAGGTTTATTTATGTAATATACAAAAAAAACAAACAACATACCGAATACCGCCCCTACAGTAGCCCCGAAGGAGGCCCCTGCCGCCGCATATTCCAATCCTTTCGGCATAAGAAGATATGCGAGAAACAACCCAAATCCTACTCTGGCAAACTGCTCTATAATCTGAGACACAGCTGTAGGGGTCATATTATTTCTTCCTTGAAAATAGCCTCTATATGCTGCCATAATGGGAACAAACAAAAGTGCAGGTGATAGTGCCAGCATAGAATAATACGCCTTTGGATTATGAGCGGCATTTACTATCAGGTTTGCTCCGAAAAACACTATAGAAAATGTAATTCCTCCTAAAACTATCAATATTTTAAGTGTTATAGCAAATACCTTATGAGCTCCTTTATAGTTTCCTACCGCTCTTCTTTCAGATACCATCTTTGATATAGCTATAGGAAAGCCTGATGTGGATATCGAAAGCAGTAATACATATATAGGGTAGGCGGTCTGATAGTAACCCATACCCTCTCCTGTTATCATCCTTCCAAGTGGAATTCTAAAAAAAGCTCCTAATATTTTCACTATAAGACCTGCCACTCCCAAGACGACAGCTCCTTTTAAGAATGAGTTTTTACTCATCTGTCAAACCTCCTCACGACAAAAGGCAGGTATTTACTAATACCTGCTTTATTATCAGTCTTTTTTCCTGCCCCTTAAAATCATACTTTATTAGTTTTCTGTAGTTTCTTCTGTTGCAGGGTTTTCATCTGTTTTAAGATTTTTATTTAAAACTTCATCAGCTTTTTTTAGAGCCTCTTCATTTTTTTCTATTTTAGCTTTTTCTTTTAGCGATGCTACAAAATCTAAATACGATTTTTGATATAAAGTATTTTCTATTCCTTCTTTAGCTTCTTCAAAAGAAGTACCGTCAGTTTTCTTCTCAAAGACTTTTATGATGTGGTATCCATAAGAGGTTTCAACTAAATCTGATACCTGATTCGGCTCAAGAGAAAAAGCGGCATCTTCGAACTCCTTAACCATAACTCCTTTACCGAAGAATCCTAAATCTCCGCCATTTACAGCGGATGCTTCATCTTGTGAAAACTCAATAGCAAGAGCGGCAAAATGTTCTCCTGCTTTTACCCTTGCAAGTACAGCCTCAGCCTGTGCTTTAACCTCAGCAATTTTTTCTTCAGGTAACGGCACAAAATTTTCGTCTATGGTTTTAAACAATATATGAGATGCTTTAACCTCATTTACAGTGTATTTTGATTTGTTTTCTTCATAATATTTTCTAAGTTCGTCTTCTGACAAAGAGTTTTTCTCTAAAAATTTTTCCCTATATTCATAGACTATAGTATCTATTTCCACTTGCTTTCTTAAAAATTCATCTGTTATGCCCTCGTCTTTTAAAAAGGTTTCATAGTCAGGCAAACTTTTAACCTGCTCTTTAAACAAAGTAAACTCTTTTTCAAGTTCCTCAGCTGTAACTGTTATATTTTCTTTTTTTGCTTCGGCGAGTATAAGCTGAGCCTCTATCAGCTGTTCTAATACCTGTTCTTTTAAAATTTCGTTATAGGTTTTGCCTTGTCCTGAATCCTTTGTCCAAATATCTGTTCCTACTGTAGCTTCTATTTGCCTTTTAATAATAGCAAGGTTTTTTTCATAATCAGAATATGAAATTTCTACATCATTTACTTTTGCTACCCATTCATTAGAAGATATAGTATTACTGCAAGCAGTCAAACTAAATATCATCAGCAATGAAGTTATTAAAACTAATACCTTTTTCACTTTACAATCAACTCCTTAAAAATTCATAAGGGTATTATATCATCATTTCCAGGAATGAGGATATGTTTGTAATTAACTTGTAATTTTCCTTTTCTTTAAAATCTTTTTTTATGCTATACTCGGGATTAGAGTGGATAAAAGAAACGACTGTGTTATACTGTTTTATTTTTAATATTCCGAGCTTTTCTCCCATAGCTTTTATATAGGCTATATACATAAGGTTTCTGACAGGCTCCGGTATATTTGAAAACCTGTCTTCGACTTCTTCTTCTATCTCATAAAGGTCGTCTTTGTTTTCGATAGAGGCTATTTTTTTGTATATTTCTATCTTTGTCACTTCGTCATCTATATAGTTTTCAGGTATGTAGGCACTGATGTTTAAATCTATTTCAGTATCTACCTTTTGCTCTACTTTCTGCCCTTGAAGATTTTTTATTGCCATATCCAGCATTTTTACATACAGGTCATAACCTACCTCAGTCATATGTCCATGCTGTCTTTCTCCCAAAATATTTCCTGCCCCGCGTATTTCTAAATCCCTCATCGCAATTTTAAATCCGCTTCCGAACTCGGTAAATTCTCTTATTGCCTTTAGTCTTTTTTCAGATGCCTCTGTTAGCACCTTATCTTTTTGATACATAAAATATGCATAGGCCTGTCTGGAAGAACGCCCTACTCTTCCACGCAGTTGATAAAGCTGAGATAATCCCATTTTATCAGCGTCGTATACTATCATAGTATTCGCATTTGATATGTCCATACCTGTTTCTATTATGGTGGTGGAAAGCAAGATATCGTACTCTTTTTCCAAAAAATCCACCATTATGTTTTCCAGTTGTCTTGCACTCATCTGTCCATGTGCTACAGCCAGACTTGCATTTGGAACGAGTCTTCTTATAACTTCAGCCATTTTATCTATAGTCCTGACTCTATTGTATACAAAAAACACCTGCCCTCCTCTTGCAAGTTCTCTCTCTAAGGCATCTAAAATTATGCCCTCTCTCGCCTCAGTCACATAGGTCATTATAGGATGCCTGTCCTCAGGTGGGTCTTCGAGCAAACTCATATCCCTTATCCCTGACAATGAGAAATGCAGAGTTCTTGGAATAGGGGTAGCTGAAAGAGCAAGAACGTCTACGTCTTTTTTGAGTTTTTTCAGAAGTTCTTTGTGCTTCACTCCAAATCTTTGTTCTTCGTCCACCACAAGAAGCCCTAAATCCTTAAACTGAATATCCTTTGAAAGTATCCTGTGAGTTCCGATGAGTACATCTACTAATCCTCTTCTTGCATCGTCTATTATTTGTTCCTGAGCCTTTTTAGTCTTAAATCTGCTCACCACTTCGACTCTTATAGGATATCCCTCGAACCTTTCCTTCAAGGTGTTATAATGTTGCTGGGCAAGTATAGTTGTCGGCACCAAAAAAGCGGTTTGTTTAGAATCCATACAAGCTTTAAATATAGCCCTGATAGCCACCTCAGTCTTTCCATAACCTACATCCCCGCATATAAGCCTGTCCATAGGCTTTATGTCCTGCATATCTTTTTTTACATCATCTATAGCATTTACCTGATCGGCGGTTTCTTCGTAAGGGAAGAACGACTCAAATTCTCTTTGCCAAGGGGTGTCGTCAGAGAAGGCATATCCTCTTGCATCTCTTCTTTGTGCATACAGATCTATCAGGTCTTGAGCTATTTCATCTACTGCTTTTTTGGCTTTTGCCTTCGTCTTTTTCCACTCGGAAGTTCCAAGTTTACTTAGTCTTACTACCTCCGCTTCTCCTGTGCCGATGTATTTTTGAACCTTGTCCATCTGAGAGAGTGGCACATAAAGTGCATCTCCGGCGTTATACACCACTTTTATATAGTCTTTTCTTATATCGTCGAATTTTCTCGACTCTATCCCTACAAACTTACCTATACCGTAAGTTTCATGAACTACATATTCTCCTGATTTTAGATCTATAAAGCTCTCAATTTTTTTCCCTTTGTGCCTGATTTTTTGCTTTGAACTTTTTTTTGTAACTCCGAACATTTCTTTATCGGATATTACAGCCAGCTTACTTTTAGAATAAATAAACCCTTCGCTTAATCTGCCTTTTACTAAAATCACTTTTCCATCGGGAAGATTATTCTCTCTATACCTTAGATACATAGGCTCCAAGTCTGCAACGGAAAGTTCTTTGTAAAGGCTCATTATAGTATCTTCATCTCGTTCGACTAAAACTATGGTGTAACCTTGATTTTTTAGATATTTTATTTCTTCGAGCAGAGCAGGAATTTTCCCTTGAAAAGATATAGGTTCTTTAGATTCAAAATTCACTATCGCTGCTGTATTAAACCCTCTCACTGCCTTTGGAATAATGGATTGTAATACTGTAAAATGCTCTCCTATATATTCAGTCACATAGTCTAAGTTGTATATCAGTTCTCCTTGTTTTTTTAAGGCAAATCCTTTTTCAAGAGCATTTTTATAATCTTGTGAAAATTCTTCGAAATAGTTTTCCCCTTTTTCTAAAATTCTGTTTGGCTCATGAATTACAAAAATCGCCTCTTTGTCAATATACGAAAACAAGTCTTTTCTTTCGTCCGGATAAATATAGTCTATATATTTGTGTATACCTTCAAAGTAGTTACCCTGAGAAATTCTCTCTATATCAAATACTATATCATCACTACTCAAGTTTCCTAAATCATCAGAAAGCCTTTTCGCCGATTTCTCAAACCCTTCTTTGAAAAAAAACTCTCTAGCAGGACTTATCGTAATTTTCTTGATTTTTTCTATAGATTTTTGACTGATGGGGTCAAAAGTTCGTATCGAGTCAATCTCATCGTCAAAAAATTCCAGCCTATATGGCAGTTCATCAGTAGGCAGATATATGTCTAAGATTCCGCCACGAAGAGAAAACTGTCCGCCTCCTTCTACCCTTGCCTGTCTCTCGTAGCCGTAATGCACCAGCAAGTTTGCCAGTTCTGCTAAATTTTTTATATTACCTACCTCTAAATCCAGCTTGCTTTGTATATAAAGCCTTTTAGGCAAATACTTTCTCATCAAAGTTTCAATTGATAAAATCAGGATATCATAATCTTCATCCGCCAGTCGTATAAGAGCCTCTATTCGTTTACTTTCCTCTTTCCTGTCCTTAGCTTCTATAGCATAAAATCGAGTCTCCTCATTTTTTATAAATAAGACCCTGTCAGGCTTATAAAACTCCAAATCCGTATACATTCTCTCAGCTTCTATCTCATTAGAGGTTACAAGCACCAGCTTTCTCTCTGAACCGGCACTTATATAATGAGCTATATGTGATCTTTGAGAACTTAAAAGTCCATTTATAAGGAGAGGAGATTTGTTTTGATTTATGCTGTCAAGAACAGAAGAAAATTCGATTTTGTTTTGTAAATTCAAAAGAAAAATGTCTTCTTTCATATTTTAAAACTCCCTAAAAAACATATATTTCCTTAAACATTATATTTGTTCATCGCCTTGTCCATACCCTCTTTTATTGCCATAACTATCGCGTCAACTGTATTGTCTATAGTTTCACAAAGAGGTTTGATTTCTTCTTTATTAAATCCCGATGTGACAAAATTTGCCAAATCCTGACCGTTTTTCGGTTTTGAAATCCCTATTCTAAATCTGGGAAAATCATCAAAACCCGTAAGATAAATAATGTTTCTCATACCGTTATGAGTTCCTGCACTTCCTTGCTTTCTTATCCTCAGTCTTCCTACATCTAAATCAATATCGTCGTAAATCACGAAAATATTATTATGCTCAGGTTTATAAAAATTTATTGCCTGCATTACAGCCTCGCCGCTTAAATTCATATAAGTCTGAGGTTTGATAAGAACCACTTTTTCAGAACCTATTTTCCCTTCTCCTATAATAGACTTGAATTTTAGTTTGTTTACCTTTATTCCGAGTTTCCCCGCCAAAACATCTATAGTGACAAAGCCTACGTTATGTCTTGTCCTTTCGTATTTAGAACCGGGATTTCCCAGTCCGATAATTAAATACATAAATTTCTTCCTTTCTTGCTATATTAAACTTTTAATCATTCATCATAACACGCAAAAACTCCTGAGACTATAGCCATTTATGCATAATCCAGGAGTTCTAATTTTTTCAAAACCCGGTTGCAAACAGACTTTCAAAATGCCTGTTTTCTTCTCAACTATTTTTCAATAGTAAATAATTTACTTACAGATTCATTTGAGAATATCTTTCTTATAGCTGAGGCAAATATCGGTGCCACACTTTCTACCTTTATTTTTTCGATTTGCTTTTCAGGCGGAAGCGGTATAGTATCCAGTACCACTACTTCTTTAAGCGATGATTTTTCGATACGTTCTATTGCAGGTCCTGAAAGCACAGGGTGGGTACAGCAGGAATAAACGTCTTTTGCTCCAAATTTTTTCAGAGCCTCAGCCCCATTTACCAAAGTTCCCGCCGTATCTATCATATCGTCGATAATTATTGCATTTTTCCCTTGTATATCTCCTATTAAATTCATAACTTCCGATACGTTAGCTTTAGGTCTACGTTTGTCTATGATAGCAAGCGGAGCGTCCAATTGCTCTGCAAAGGTTCTCGCTCTTCCTACACTTCCTAAATCGGGCGATACTACCACTAAATTCGGAATATTTTTCTTTTTAAAATGCTCTGCTAAAATCGGTCCTCCGTGCAAATGGTCAAGGGGAATATCAAAATACCCTTGAATTTGGGCAGCGTGTAAATCCATAGTAAGAACTCTGTCAGCCCCTGCAGCTGTGATTAGATTTGCTACCAATTTCGCCGTAATAGGGTCTCTGGCCTTAGCCTTTCTATCTTGTCTTGCATATCCATAGTATGGAACTACAGCCGTTATTCTTCCTGTAGATGCCCTTTTGAAAGCATCTATCATAATAAGAAGTTCCATTATATTTCCATTTACAGGAGAACAAGTAGGTTGAATGATAAAAGCGTCTACACCTCTTACCGTTTCATTGATATTTACAGATATCTCTCCATCGCTGAAACGTCCTACCTCTGCGTCACCTAACGGAACTCCCAGCTCCTTTGCAATACTTGCCGCCAGCTTATTATGAGCATTTCCCGAAAAAATTTTAATCTCGCTACCACTCGTGTTCATTACGAAATGACCTCCTAAAATATTTTCTATAATCCTTTTTTCTCTCTCCAGCCCTCTTTTATTGCCTTTTTAGGTCTTGCTACAAACAGCGATCCTTTAGGAACATTTACCGTAACTGTAGATCCCGCAGCTACGTAACCGCCTTCTTCTACAGTAACGGGAGCCACCAGATTTGAATTCGATCCTATAAATGCATTGTCTTTTACTATGCTTTGGGATTTCTTTTTTCCGTCGTAATTTACAAATACTACTCCACAGCCTATATTTACATTTTTTCCAACTATTGCATCTCCTATATAAGAAAGATGAGATGCCTTTGAACCGCTTCCTATCTCGGCATTTTTCACTTCTACAAAGTCACCTATCTTTACACCCTCTCCTAAAACCGACTTAGGTCTAAGATAAGCGTAAGGTCCTATTGTAGTTTTCGATCCTACTTTGCTGCTTAGTATCGTAGAACTTTTTATGGTTACACCGTCATCTATAGTAGAATCTTCTATAGTGGTATTTTCTCTTATGATACAGTCTTCTCCTATAACGGTATCTCCTTTTATATGGCAGTTCGGATAAATAACGGTATCTCTTCCGATTTTTACATCTTTACCGATATAGGTCGAGTTTACATCTATCAAAGTTACTCCATTTTCCATATGAAATCTGTTTATTTCCATTCTCATAATTTTTTCAGCTTCACTAAGCTGAATTCTGCTGTTTACACCCATAATCTCGGTTTTATCGGTCTGATATATTCCTATCCTATGTCCTGAATTTTTGATATGCTCCAGCACATCTGTGAGATAATATTCTCTCTGAGCATTGTCGGCACTTAATTTAGACAGATTTTCCTTTAAAAGTCTTCCATCTATTATGTACATTCCTGCATTGATTTCTTTTATTTTCTTTTCTTCTTCACCGGCATCTTTTTGTTCTCGGATATATTTAAAATTGTTTGATTCATCTCTTACTATTCTTCCGTATCCTGTAGGGTCATCTTCTATAGCACTCATAACGACAGCCTCATATCCCTCTGATTTAGTTTTCATCATAGCCTTTAAAGTTTCACCCTTTATAAGAGGAGTATCTCCACAAAGTATCAAAACTTCATCTTCGTCGCCGATATAGCTCTCTGCCATCATAACTGCATGGCCTGTTCCAAGCTGTTCTTCCTGAAGTGCAATTTCAGCCGTATCGCCTAAATGTTCCCTTAACATGTCAGCCATATGTCCTATAACGACCACAGGTTTTCTGCCCGTTACTTCTTTCGCCGCTTCAATAACATGGGTCAGCATAGGTTTATCTAAAATCTTATGTAACACCTTTGGAATCTTGGATTTCATTCTTGTTCCCTGTCCGGCTGCAAGAATTACAACCTTCAAATTCATAACATAGCCTCACTTTATAATTTTATAATAAAACATTTGATTTACCATAGACTATCATAGCATTTTTTTTGAAAAATGTATAGAAAAGATAAAAGACTGAGAGTTTTTATCTTGTTTTAAATAAAAAAGCGGATGGCAACTACAGTAACGTAGCTGTCATCCGCTTTTAATTGCAATGTGAAATAAATTTTTACAACCTCTAACAAATAACATCTTAATTAAAACCGGTATTAGAGCAATAAAAAATTATTTAACCGATAGTCTTAATTTAGACAAATTGCTCTACACTCTCTTCGTCTTCCACTTCCATTCTATCCTTTGCCTCATCATATGCCTTTAAGATTTCATCTTGAAGAGACTGTCTCATTTCAGAATTTATAGGATGTGAAATATCTCTAAATTCGCCCTCTCCTACCTTTCTGCTGGGCATAGCAATAAATAGTCCGCTTTGTCCTTCTATAATCTTAATATCATGAACTACAAAAGCATTATCAAAAGTTACCGATACAATCCCTCTCATCTTTCCTTCTTCTGACAGTTTCCTAACTCTTACATCTGTAATTTTCATCTGCTCCACACTCCTTTTGCTTGATTTTATTTGTCGCAATTTACTTTAGACTACCTTATCTACTTTAAAAAATTCTACAAAAAAATAGAAAATCCTTCCAAAAAAAATATTTTTTCCCTAAATTTTGTTAATTATTTTTATGTTAGGCCAAACCTTGCTCTTTGTACTTTGCTCGTCCAGTTCTAAAAGCGAAAAATAATTATCTATCATCTTCTCTTCAGGTTTAGTAGTTGATATAAGAACCCCTGTAGCGGCTACCTCCACCTTAAACTCTTTCATAAGGTCGTGCATTCCTTTTAAAGTTCCTCCACCTCTCATAAAATCATCTATGAGAATGACTCTGGACCCTTCCCTTATATTTCTGCGTGGCAGGCTCATAGTCTGAACATTTCCACTGGTTCCGGACACATAGGTAATACCTAGAGATGAACCCTCAGAAATTTTAGAGTTCTTCCTTATTATAAGAAGCGGTATATTCATAGCCTTAGCAGTCATGAGAGCCATAGGTATGCCCTTAGTTTCTATGGTCACTAAATAATCTACATCTCTATAGTCAATTATCGAAGCAAAAATATTTCCAATCGTAGCTGCTATATCAGGATCGTAGATTATATCTATCAAATATAAAAATCCACCCGGAAGAACCCGATCTTCACTTTGAATTTTTTCGCTTATATCCTGAAGGAAGCTACAAATCTCATCTTTTGAAACCTCCGGAATATATTTTACTCCCCCTGATGCACCCGCAATAGTTATCACTTTTCCTAATTTCATTCTTTCAAATACATTTTTTACAAACATAACATCTTCACTAAGTGTAGATTTTGCAGTGCTGAATCTTTCAGTAAAATAGCTAAGTGTAAAAGTTTTATTCGGGTGTTCTGTAAGTATTTTTACTATAGCACCTATGCGTTCACTTCTTTTTAATTTCATATATGTGCTCCTCTTTTTACTAATTAAATACGCAATTTTTTTATATATGTTTTGTATATTCCGTACATTTTATCATAAATATATCATAGATGTTTGTTTTTTAAAAGGTCGATTTTTTAATTTTTTTTTAGAAAAATATGTGATTTTGTGGTATACTCGTTAATAGCTTTACGATTGATTTGCATTGAACTTAAAACTATGCTTATGTCTCAATAATTTTAAGGAGTTGCCAATATATGAAGATACATTTTATAGGAATCGGCGGTATCAGTATGAGCGGTCTTGCTCATGTCTGCATCAATTTAGGACACGAGGTGTCCGGTTCTGACAGGTCTATGAGTCCGATTTTGCAAAAGCTTATAGATAAAGACGCTACTATTTATATAGGACACGACGAAGATCAACTAAAAGAAGATATAGACTTAGTAGTGTATACTGCCGCTGTAAAAGAAGATAATCCTGAGCTTGCAAAAGCTAGACGTCTAAATATGAACATCATAGACAGGGCTACATTTTTAGGAAATGTTATGAAAAAATACGAAAATTCCATCGCTATATCGGGAACACACGGAAAAACCACTACTACCTCTATGGCGACAGTGATCTTTAACATAAGTAACGAAGACCCTACTGTTTTAGTAGGCGGAAACCTGAGTGCAATAGATGGAAATGTCAGGATAGGAAACTCTGAAGTTTTCATAACTGAGGCA
Source organism: Acetoanaerobium sp. (assembly GCA_041831635.1). Lineage (GTDB taxonomy): Bacteria > Bacillota > Clostridia > Peptostreptococcales > Filifactoraceae > Acetoanaerobium. The sequence goes on from JBHASY010000132.1 coordinate 22,910, forward strand.
TGTGAATATGTAGACAGTTTCTTAAAATTTTATCCCAAGATAGCAATAGTTTTAAACATAGAAGAAGACCATTTGGATTATTTTTCAGGGCTGGAGCAAATCCGGACTTCATTTGCAAAATTTGCCTCTCAAGTGAAGCCGGACGGTGTCATAATTGCAAACGCAGATGATGAAAACATATTAAAAGCCTTAGAAGATGTAGATAAAACCAAAATATATTTTGGAAGAAATGAGAATTGTCAGGCGATAATTCACGACGAAGTTTACGATTCTTCCGGATACCCTACCTTTTCACTTTCAATGGACAAAAACCTGATAGGCAGGTTTACTTTAAAAGTTCCCGGAAGACATAATGTCATAAATGCTGTTGCCGCTATACTTTCAGCTTATGTAAGCAAGATTTCTCCTCAACTTATAAAAGAAGGAATAGAATCCTATACCGGTGTAGGTAGAAGATTTGAGTATAAAGGAGAGACAAACGGTATCAAAATTTATGACGATTATGCCCACCACCCTACAGAAATCGCCGCTACCTTAAGTGCAGCCAAGATGATTAAGCACAATATTCTTTACACCGTTTTTCAGCCTCATACCTACACCAGAACTAAAGAACTTCTAAGCAAGTTCGCTGTCTGTTTTAAAGACGCTGAAGTGGTTATAATATCCGATATTTATGCAGCCAGAGAAAAAGACCCCAAAAATATACATTCCAAAGATTTAGTCGAAGCTATAAAAAAATCAGGCAAAGATGCTATGTATATAGGCTCACTGGATGAAGTTAAAAGCTACCTTGAATCTGTCCTTAAACCTGATGATATAGTGTTTACTATAGGTGCAGGAGATGTGAATACTGTCGGAGAATACTTGCTAAACAAATAAAAAGCCTATTTAGGCTTTTTTATTATTGCCGCATATTCATTTGCCAGAGAAGCAAACTGTTTCATATCCAAAGTTTCTCCTCTAAGCCCGGCATCTATATTTGCCATTTCTAATGCTGTTTTAGCTTCCTCTTTCCCTCCTAAACTTCCAAAAGTAGAAAGAGCGTTGAGAAGAGTTTTGCGTCTCTTTGAAAACGCAGCCTTTACAACCTCGAAAAACAAATCTTCATCTATCAGACCTACTCCCTTATCTTCTTTAACTTCCAGTTTGATAACGGCAGAGTCCACGTTCGGTTCAGGCACAAAGGCACCCTTTGGCACTTTTGTAACTATCTCGGTATCACAATAATACTGAACTGCTACCGAAAGAGAGCCGTAATCTTTAGTTTTAGGCACAGCATTTATTCTATCCGCTACTTCCTTTTGGATCATCACGACCATAGTTTTAAGCGGAATTTTTTCTTCTAAAAATCTCATTATTATAGGAGTAGTAATATAATATGGCAGGTTAGCAACTACCTTGACTTTTCTCTCCGGCGAATACTCGTTTACAAGACTGTGCAAATCAATTTTTAATATATCCTGATTTACTATCTTAATATTTTTTCTGTCTGAAAGAGTTTCCCTTAATATAGGAATTAGGTTTTTGTCTATTTCTATGCTTACTACCTGCTTTGCTCTATATGACAGTTCTCTTGTAAGAGTTCCTATACCGGGACCTATCTCTACTACAGTATCTTCACTTTCTATTTTAGCACTTTCTACTATCTTACTAAGAACATTTTCATCTACCAGGAAATTCTGTCCCAGCGACTTTGTAAACCTGAATCCATATTTATTTACTATATCTTTTGTAACCTTATGCGAGGCTAAGCTATTCATTTTCCCTCTCCAATTCCTTTAATCCTTCTTTAAATTCTTCTCTCGTAATTCCATAGTTGTTTAACCTGTTTAGAAACTGCTTAGCATTGCAATAACCTATACCCAGCTTCTTCCCCAGCACATCTCTTCTAAAACTTGAGTTCTCCATTCCTACTAAATCATTTTGTATCATATCTGATTGAGTAAACTCATTCCTTTTATCTACCTCTTCGTATCTGGCTTTTTTAAGAGCCTGTATGATACTCTCGGGAGAGGCATTTTCCACACCTATATCGTCATTTTTAAGTCCTGCCTGCCTGGATATAAAAGCATGCTTACAGTTATTACCCACCAGTTTTGTTATTTTATCTCTTATCCTCTCTCCTGCATAGTCAGGGTCGGTAAGAACTATTATTCCTCTTTCCTTATGAGCTTTTATTATTCTTTCTGCCACTCCCTTTGGAAAACCGTATCCATTCGTAGCTATGACCTCTGCATCTACGGCTTTTTTTACTGCCGAGATATCGTCTTTTCCCTCTACCACTATAACTTCTTTTACCATTATTCTACCCTCTGCAAATATATTTTCAACCTGTTTACTCCTCATCTTTACAAGACCATTGTGTTACAAATATTTGTTTTTGTCAATTTTAAAGCTTTTTATATCGAAATTTAGTTAGAATTTTTTTGATTATAAATAAAAATTTTTAACTTTGTGAATATTATCTTGAGTTCGTGGTATAAAGTCTGATAAAATTCCTGTGTTACAGTAAAAATCAAAACTTATAATACCAAAGCACAAAATAAATAGAAAGTGGTGGTTAAATGAAAAGACTTATTTTTTCAATCATAGTTTTTATGCTTTTATCAAGTAATTTGGTTTTTAAAAATCAAGTTTTTTCTGAAAGCAATGAAATTTCAGGGTATAGTGTTATAGACGTTCCCTACATATCACAGTTATATCCTCACAGAGCAGTCGTAGGTTGTGAACCTGCCGCCTTACTGATGGGACTGAAATACAAAGGTGTGGCTACTGATGTTTCTTTAGAAAATTTTTTAGCTGCTATGCCGAAAACTTCAACTGACCCTGCCAAAGGTTTTGCCGGTTCTCCTTATACCCCCAGCGAAAAAATAAGAACCACCATATATCCTAAGCCTTTATCCGACTACGCAAATACTTATATGGACGGCATAACCAGAGATATATCGGGTTGTGAACTGGATACTATAAAAATGGAACTGTTAAATGGAAATCCTGTGCTTATATACGCTACTATGTGGTGGAATAAACCTTATTACAGACAGTTTAATATAGAGGGAGAAAAACAGTGGTTACTTAGAAATAATCACGCAGTTCTTCTTACAGGTTATGACTCTGAAAATCAAAAATTTTATGTAGCGGATCCATACAATAAATCTGCACCTAAAAAATCTTATTTTTATTGGATAAATGAGTCTAAATTAAAACCTATTTACGATGAGAGAAAATGGGCTATTGCAGTAGGGGAAACTGCCCCTACGCCGGTTCCGAATTCTTTAGAAGATATCAAACCGGAAGACTTCATAGATGTTTTGATAAATAACAACCCTTATAAAGGAGTGTTATTTGAAGAAATCGTATATGTCGACCTTGCACTTGTTTTAGAAAAGGAACTAAATTCTATTTATTCCTATGACCCTAATCTAATGAATGCAACTGTCCGTTTTGATGGCAAATTCTTCACTATAAGTCTTATAAACGGAAGTATCTATGACGATAAGAACTCTTTTACAGGAAGAATAAGCGATAAAAAACTTGTCATAGACGGCAAAACTTATATTGATAAGCAAGATATTGATACCTTGCTTGAACTTTTGAAACAATAAACAGAAAAGTAAACTATATAATATTAGCCTTAAAGATTTACTCATATAAAAAACATATAAAACCACAGTGCAAGACATTGTACAGCTTTGTTTCAGACAAATCCGTATTTTCGTTTTTTACCGTGGTTTATATGTTTTTATATGAAATTTGCTTATTTTATCCCAAAAAACTTAACAGCGTTTTCCATAGTGATTTCAGCTATCTCCTCTACAGTCATTCCCCTTAAAGTTGCTAATTCTTGTGCCACATATCTGACTTTGGAAGGATCGTTTCGCCTTCCTCTATATGGTTCCGGTGTAAGATACGGAGCATCTGTTTCTATGAAAATTTTATCTATAGGAATAATCTTTGCAACTTCCTTTAGCTTGTTGCTCTTTTTAAATGTAAGCGGTCCTGCAAATGAAATATGACAGCCTAAATCCAGATACAGTTTTGCCATCTCAATACTCTGACTAAAGCAGTGAAGTACACATCCTATGTCTTTCTTATATTCTTTCAAAATCTCATAGGTTTCCATAGAGGCATCTCTGGAGTGGATTATTATAGGCAGATTTAATTTATTTGCAAGTTCCACTTGTTTTATAAAGAACTCTCTTTGTATTTCTCTGGGAGAATTATCATAATAATAATCAAGTCCTATCTCCCCTATAGCTACCACTTTTTCGTGATTTGACATTTGCTCAAGTTCAACAAAATCTTCCTCTTTCATATCTTTTACATCATGAGGATGAACACCTACGGCAGCATAAATTAAATCATATTTTTCGGCTAATTTTATGGCATTTCTTGAAGTTTTCATATCTGCGCCCACATTCACTACGAGCGATATATTGTTTTCTTTCAGGCTTGATATTAAACTTTCTCTGTCCTCGTCAAACCTCTCGTCATCCAAATGCGCATGTGTATCAAAAAGTCTCATCTGTCTTTCCTCTATTTTTCATACATCATTATTATTCTTTCGGCTTAAACATTTCTTCTAAAGCTAGCAGTTCTTTTTCTACATCCAGTCTTGGGAACAGCATTTCGCCTTTTATTACCTTGGTGCCTGCCTTTAAGTCTCCAAATCTATGAGCACTTTCAAAAGTTTTGATATCTTCATCTACTAAAAGCTGGTCAAATATTCTTCCGGCAGTTATATGAAGAAACGGACTTATCATAACAGTTACTATTCTTAAAGACTCGGCAAGGTTATAAAGTACGGTATCCAGTTCGTCTTTCTTGCTTTCTTCTTTAGCAAGTACCCAAGGCATAGTTTCGTCTACATACTTGTTGCTTCGTCTTACTACTTTCCAAATTTCTTCCAAAGCCTCATTAAACTGCATTCTGTTCATCGCATCGTCTACTTTGGCAGGCATACTCTTTGCAACTTGTTTTAACTCGGCGTGGAAAGAGTCAAATACTTTAGCCTCCGGAACTATGCCCCCATTATACTTTTCTATCATAGACACCGTTCTTGAAAGCAGGTTCCCAAGATCATTTACAAGGTCTGAATTTATACGGGTTAAGAAGTTCCTGTTTGTATAATTTCCATCCTGCCCGAAAGTAAACTCTCTAAGCAGGAAGTATTTAAGAGCGTCTATCCCATATCTTTCGATCATAGGCTCGGGATAAACCACATTTCCTTTGGATTTGCTCATTTTGTCCTCTGAGAAGAGTATCCAGCCGTGCCCGTAGACCTTTTCAGGAAGAGGAAGATCCAGTGCCATAAGAAGTGCCGGCCAAATGATGGTGTGAAAACGCACTATTTCCTTCCCGACTATCTGCACATTTGCAGGCCAGTATCTATTCATTAAACTCTCATCATCAGAAAGATATCCAAGTGCCGTAATATAGTTGGAAAGAGCGTCTATCCATACATAAATAACGTGTTTTTCATCAAAAGGCACCTTTATTCCCCAATCAAATGAAGAACGTGATACCGACAAATCCTCCAGTCCCTTGTTTATAAAATTGCTCAGCATTTCATTTTTTCGACTTTCAGGAAAGCAAAACTCGGGATTGTCTTCATAATATTTTTTTAATCGATCGGCGTATTTTGAGAGCTTAAAAAAATATGACGTTTCTTTTCTATTTTGAACATTCCTGTGACAGTCAGGGCATTTGCCGTCTACAAGCTGAGATTCCGTCCAAAACGCTTCACAATCTACGCAGTAATGTCCCTCATATTCTCCAAGATAAACATCTCCCTTATCATAAAGTTTTTGGAAAATCTTTTGAACCGACTCCTTATGTCTGTCATCTGTGGTTCTTATAAAATCATCGTATGAAATTTCCATAGTCGCCCACAGTTTCTTGATATCCTCTATCATAGTATCGAGGTAATCTTTCGGATTCATTCCTTTTTCAAGAGCAGTCTTTTGAATTTTCTCACCATGCTCGTCAGTTCCTGTTAAAAATCTTACATCATATCCTGTAAATCTTTTATATCTGGCAATAGCATCAGCCGCCACTGTAGTATAAGTATGTCCTATGTGAAGTCTGCCGCTGGGATAATATATAGGTGTGGTTACATAAAAAGTTTCCTTTGACAAAGTAATCGCTCCAATCATTTAAAGTATATAGCAACTATCATACAATAACCAAAAATTTATGTCAATTAAAGCCTCGTTAATTGAGCTTGTATTCCTTATTAAAAATGTCTAATTTGATGTTAAAGAATAAACAATTGATTTTAAGGTTGTCTTTATTCTAATTACTGATAGAATTAAATTATATAATGCCAAGTTCACGTATATTTTCTTTATTTTGTATACTCTGTTATTAAATATAAGCAGCATTTATAACATAATAATTCAAAGGACGTGTTTATTCAGATGAGAAATTTGACTATGCTGACAGACTTATATCAGTTGACGATGATGAACGGTTATTTTAACTCTAACATCCACGAGGATATTTTGGTGTTTGATATGTTTTTCAGAAAAAATCCCAGTTCCGGAGGTTATACCATAGTTGCGGGCATAGAGCAGGTAATAGATTACATAGAAAACCTGAAATTTTCCGAGAAAGACATATGTTATCTGAGAAGTCTTAATTTGTTCGGCGAAAAATTTTTAAACTATCTTAAAAACTTTAAATTCACGGGAGAGATATACGCAGCAAAAGAAGGCACTATAATGTTTCCTAATGAACCTGTGGTAAGGGTAAAAGCTCCTGCCGGAGAAGCTCAGCTAATAGAAACTGCTATCCTTAATATGGTAAATTTTCAGTCTCTAATCGCAACCAAAGCTTCAAGAGTCTGTTTCAGTGCGAACGGCGACCCTGTGATGGAGTTCGGATTAAGGCGAGCTCAAGGTCCCGACGCAGGTTTTTATGGCGCCAGAGCAGCCGTAATAGGTGGGTGTGTAGGAACTTCAAATGTGCTTACAGGTCAGGAATTTGAAATTCCTATACTTGGTACTCACGCTCATAGCTGGGTGCAAAAATTTCCGACTGAACTTGAAGCATTCAGAGCATATGCATCTACGTATCCTGATAAAACTATGCTTCTTATAGACACCTATAATACACTCGAAAGCGGACTTCCTAACGCTATAAAAGTTTTTGACGAATTAAGAGAAAAAGGCTATGAACCTTTAGGTGTGAGAATAGATTCAGGGGACTTGGAATACATCTCCAAAGAAGTGAGAAAAATCTTAGACGAAGCGGGATATCCTGATGTGAAAATAACAGCTTCAAACGACCTGGATGAATATACTATATCTACCTTAAAATCGCAAGGTGCAAAAATCGATATCTGGGGAGTAGGAACAAAACTGATAACATCCGGCGACTGGCCGTCACTTGGCGGTGTATATAAATTAAGTGCTGCTGTAGAGGACGGTCAGATGATTCCTAAAATCAAGCTGTCAGAAGATCCTACAAAAATAAATAATCCCGGATATAAAAAAATAATTAGAATCTATGATAAAAGCACAAACAAAGCTGAGGCGGATCTTATGTTGCTCAGCGATGAAATCATAGACGAAACAAAACCCCTAAAAATTTTTCACCCTGTCTATACCTGGAAGACCAAAGTTTTTCATAACTATTACACAAAAGAATTGCTTGAGCCGTTGTTCATAGACGGAAAGCTGGTGGCTAAAAGATATAAAGTAAAAGAAATAAAGCAGTATGCTCAAAAAGAAAAAGACTCTTTCTGGCCACAGTATCTAAGAATTTCATCACCCGGAAGGTATAAGGTGGACTTATCTGAAAAACTTTGGCGACTTAAAAATGAGCTTATTGAGAAAAGAAAAAAAGATTTACAATAACTGAAATTAAAAATTATTATGCTCTAGCGATAAAAAATGTCCTGTTATATGATTTGTTTTCTCATAATTATAGGACATTTTTATTCTTGATTTACTTATATTTCCAAATATACTTTTTAAATCCTGTATAAATTTATCAATTATTTTTTCCTCAAAATCTTAATAATACTGCATACTAACTATTATTCTTTCGGCATCAAGTCCGCCTAATCTTTCTGCCCCTACTACGGTTACATCGTCTCCTTTATATATTTGTCTGGCATTTAAGCTTTTTCCTGTTTTTATATCTTCTATCTCTGTGCTGTTTTTATAGTATACTTTTATAATCTTTCCATCTGCTGTTTTGATTTCGATAAATCCATCTCTTTCGTCATTAAACTCAACTTTTCCCATATACATAGATTGCTTATAGTTTCCGTCTGTATGGATTTCTTCTATTATACTGCCGTCTATATATACATCTACCTCATAGCCTTGCTCAAGGTCGGTTATATAAGCACGCTTACCTTCAAATCTAATTTGAGTATTTCTGTTGACATCTAATCTATACTCTTTATTATCGGCATCAGCCACTACTATTTGAGTTTTTTCAGAAGATATCAGTATTTGCTTTATTACACCGCTTTTTATTCTGGACTTTACACTTTCAGCTTCTACAGATGTAATTTTGCTGTTTTCTATCACTATTTTAGCTTTGTCATTTATTCCAAGTTCTTTTATATCATATATTTGGGAGCCATTTCTGGTAATGCTGATATTATCTGCCACCTCATACCTTTCTTCTTTACCATTTTCATCTATAATTAAGCTTCTGTTTCTAATATCAACTATAGTAGCAACCAAAGTTTTATTTATATTTTCGACAGTATTTTGTGCTCTTTCAGCTATTATGATACTTCTCGCCTTGTTTCCCTCTTCATAAAGAACTTTGACCTTGTCTTTAATTTTCAGGTCTGAAAGGCTTGCAACAGAATTTCCGATTTTTATTTGAATCATAGAGCTCTTGTTTCCAAATGAATGAAACATCCCTGTATCTGATGAAACGGTAAAACTCACATCATCTCCTACAGTAGTAACAAGTTCAACTGTTCCGTCCATAATTTTCAAAGACTCATTTGCCACAGCCTGCGTTCCTGTAGACGGTATAGTATTCTTAGGCTGCACATCTGTGATGTTGTTAGTTCCTGCCGAAGCTGTATCTTTATTTACGGTAGGAGGAGATAATTGACTTGCATACTGATATGCATTTGAAAGCATAACCGCCATCTCGGCACGTGTTACGTGTCTTTGGGCACCGAAGTTGCCGTTTTGGTCGCCTTTTTCACCTATTATACCCTTCTTTATCATTATGTCTATATATGGTATAGCCTGAACAGGTATAGTTTGCATATCTTTATATTTCAAAACTGCCGTCTTTGCAAGTTCTCCCTCAAAGTTTAAAGCTCTTACCATATATACTATAACCTCATAGCGAAATGCTTGATTTTGAACATTTTTTTGAGATTGATTCATTATTTTTGACAAAAAATCGTCAGTGTCGGGAATTATATTATTTTCAATAGCAAAAACCACATACTGCCATGACCAGTCAGGTATCTTGTAGTTAATAAGCTTGCTCTCCCACACATCTTTTTTTGCTGAGTAAACTTGATTTATCTGTTCTATATTAAATAATTTACTTATCATAATTATAGCTTCCAGCCTGCTTACAGAATTATCAGGTTTAAAACTGCCGTCTTCATATCCACTGATGATTTGCTTGTCTTTTATATTTTTAACATAACTTTCTGCCCAGTGTTTACCCATGTCAGTATATGAGGCGGCAAATGAAGTCATAAAACCTGTTAGCACCATTGCACTGCAAAGCAAAACCGACACTGCCACTTTTCCACTTTTCATATTTATCCCTCCTATAATTTTATAATATATCTTAAATTACATACTTTATACTTTGTAATAATACGTACAAACATATACAACTTAATAAGAAAAATCTTACTTAACTTTGTATAAAATATGAGATGAAAAAGAAGCTAAAATTTAAAACCCATATCTTCCAAAGATTAAGTATCATCTTTTCACTTAAGTGTATATGTTTAATTTAGCTCTAAAAAGCTATATAGCAATTATAATGCTATATAGTAATTATAATGTAAAAATATTTCTTTATGAATACAATCTTATTACATATTGCATTTTACGTTAACAGTCTTTTTCATATACTCTAAAAACCCGTCTCTTATATCAGGATTCTTCAATGCAAAATCGACTGTTGCCTCTAAAAATCCCAGCTTATCTCCTACATCATAACGCTTACCCTCAAATATATAAGCATACATAGCCTGATTCTTGCATAGGGTTTTTAGTCCGTCGGTAAGCTGAATTTCTCCATTTTTACCGGCTTTTGTATTTTCTAAAATATCAAATATCTCAGGAGTTATAATATATCTGCCCAGTATCGCTATGTTTGAAGGTGCTGTCTCTATATCGGGTTTTTCTACTAAGTCTTTGACCTTATAAATACCGTTTTCAATATATTTTCCGTCGACTATACCGTATTTGTTGACATCTTCACTTGCCACAGGTTGCACTCCTAAAATAGTAGTGTGATATTCTTCATAAGCCTCTATAAGCTGCTTTAAGCAAGGCTTCTTTGCATCTACTATATCATCCCCGAGCATAACGGCAAACGGCTCATCTCCTATAAAACTCTTTGCACAATGTATAGCGTGCCCTAAGCCGTTAGGTTCTTTTTGTCTTATATAATGTATATTTATCATATTGCTTATATTTCTGACCTCTTCAAGTAAATCCATTTTTCCTTTTTGCTCTAACTCCAGCTCTAACTCTACAGATTTATCAAAATGGTCTTCTATGGATTTTTTATTTCTCCCCGTGATAATTAGAATTTCTTTTATATCAGAAGCTACTGCTTCCTCTATTATATACTGAAGTGTCGGCTTATCTACTATTGGAAGCATTTCTTTCGGCTGTGCCTTAGTCGCAGGCAAAAACCTCGTTCCGAGTCCCGCTGCCGGTATTATAGCTTTCTTTACGGTGTACATATTTAACCTCCATGTATTAAGTTTAAACTGCTTATATTTATTTTAATAAAATATTTTTTGTTTGCCCTTTATATCGTCTGATATTATGTAGCTTTTTAATATATGAAATTTTATTCTGCGAGATGCTGTTTTTATAATACCTATCTTCAATTTTAAATATTATACCATATTTTATGTATTCTTCACTTTTCAAGTGAAAATAATCTATATAAGGAGAATCCAATTTTTTAATTTTTCCCACCTTTTTATTATTACCTGCATATATTCGTCTGAAAGGAGGGAGCAAAATGATAGAAAAAACTTCAATGCCAAGCTCCATCAGACTTAAGTACCTTACCGGAACAGATTCAAACGGTAAGGACGTGTTCAAAACCAGAGTCATAAACAATATAAATTCGTCTGCTACCGACGAAGTTGTTTATGGTCTTAAAGCTATGCTTGAGGAAGTTCAAAACTCATCTATAGCGGAGTTCGTAAGAGTTGATACCGGCAAACTCACACAAAACTAAAAGGAGGTAAACTATGAATACTACACTAAACCTTGTATTTGAAAAGGCAAGTGGCAAAAAACACACTATGAAAATAGCAGATGCCAAGCCCAGCCAAGACCCTGTAAAAGTCAAAGCTCTAATGCAACACATTGTAGATAACAACCTTATCTACGTAAAAGGAGACAGCATAGTAGGCATTTCAAAAGCCGAACTTCAAAATGTTACACAAAATCCAATCGAACTGTAGAAAGTCGAAAAAGTGGTGCAAATTGCACCACTTTTTTATTTGTCTCATTTAATCAACTTTTTTGAATTTATGATAATCTCTAAATCGCTAAAATTACATAGGGTATTCTTGTCAGTAATTATTTTCTGAGGATTTTTTCAAAAGCAATTTTCTCACTGTCGTCAAAGCAAACCGTTCCACAATAGGTAAAACCGTTTTTCTTGAGAATATGCTTCATTTTTTGGTTGTCTGCATCAGTATCCACACGAAACGCATTGATACCTTTTTCCAAGGCATATTGTTCTACCAGTCGAAACACGGCACTGCTAATTCCTTTTCCTCTGGCTCAGTCAGACAGTGCCAGTCGGTGTACTACAACATACTGACCATCGCTTATCCATTCACCATTCAAATTATCATAAGCAGGCTCACTGTCAAAATCTATAAAAAGATAACCAAGAATTTGCGTTTCATCTGATATAAAGTATCCTTTTTTTGCAGCGATGTCTCTACGGATGCAAGCCTCATCAGGGTAGCCGGTTTGCCACTGATCAATTCCCTGATCTTTCAAATGTTGTTTTGCAGCGTTAATCATATTCATCGCCAATTCAAAATTTTCTTCTTTTGCAATTTGAAGTTTCATACGCTTTTCTCCTTTTGACTGACTTTGTTATATTTTATGAGCCGGATACTTTAATCTTTTTTCCTTTATCTTTTTTCTTCCATAAATTTTTAAATCTCCTGTGTCCGCCATCAAATATCGTATACACTACAGGTATAAACGACAAGGTAAGCACTGTAGAAAGTGAAAGTCCTCCTACCACTACTATTGCGAGCGGTGCTATAGTGTTTGAGCCTTCTCCCAGTCCTATAGCCATAGGTAAAAGTCCCAAAACCGTAGTAAGTGTAGTCATCATTATAGGGCGAAATCTGTCCTTACCCGCCTTTATTATAGCATCGTTTCTTTGCATTGCTCCCGCCCTTAACTGATTTATATAGTCGATTAGCACTATTGCATTATTTACAACTATTCCCGCCAGCATTATTATTCCTATAAATGCAGGTAGCGAGAGTGGTTTTCCTGTTATGAAAAGTCCTATAAACCCTCCGGAAAGTGCAAATGGAACGCTCAGCATCACTGTAAACGGATGAAGTAGAGACTCAAACTGAGAAGCAAGTACCATATACACAATTACAAGCGAGAGCAAAAGTGCCAGAAATAATCCTGAAAATGCTTCCGCCATTTGTTCTTGCTGCCCTGCGAACTCATATGAGTATCCGTCGGGAAGAGGATATTTGTCCAGTTCCTTTTCTATATCCGCTACCACAGAACCCAAATCTCTTCCTGTGATATCCGAATTTACTGTAATTGTTCTAACCTGATCTATTCTTGCTATTTGTGTAGGAGAATTGTCAAATTCAATATCTGCAATCTGTCCTACCGTAACTTTTTTCCCCATTGATGTGAAGATTTCAACTTGCTTCATATTTTCTATAGAGTTTCTTGTACTCTCGTCAAGTGACACCATTACATCTATTTCGTCCTCGCCTGTTTTTAAAGTGGTCGCCTTTACTCCCTCTATAGAAGCTTTAAGTCCGTTTGCAACTTCCATTACACTTACTCCATACATTGATGCTCTGTTTCTGTCTACCACTATCCTGGCTTCAGGTTCTCCGTCTTCTACATCAAGTTTAACTCCTGTAGTTCCTGATACATCTCGTACTATATCTCTAAATTCAAGACCGATTTCTTCCAGAGTTTCGAGATTATCTCCCTTTATTACTATACTTATAGGACTTCCCTGATCTCCTCCTCCTGACATAGATGACGCTTCACTCACTTCTATCTTGGCTCCAGGTATGAGTTGTACCTTACTTCTGACTTCTTCCACCACTTCTTTTGTGCTTCTCTCTCTTTCATTACTGTCATTTAAATTTACCGTAATTTGAGATGAATTACTTGCAGTAAGAGAAAACTGCATTCCCGTGCTTCCTATATTTGAAAATACAGCTTCTTTTTCAGGTATTTCATCCACTATAGCCTCTACTTTTTTAACTATAACGTCCGTATCTTCCAAACTTGCTCCAAAAGGCATTTCGATGTTTATTGTAAGGCTTCCCTCGTCTTCGGCAGGGAAAAACTCTGAGCCTACCATAGCTACTAACTGTACCGACAGTACCAGCAAAATAACTGCCAAAGCTACCGAAATTTTCCTATAAATCAAGGCTTTCTTAAGCAGTAGCGAATATTTGTCTGCAACATAGTCTATCGCATTACTGAATATATCAAAAATCTTGGCAAAACTAAATCCTTTTTTTCTTTCTTTTACTTCTCCTATCTTTAATATTTTTGCACTTAGCATAGGAACTACCGTAAGTGAAACTGCCAGAGATGATAAAAGTGAGAAAGTAACCGTATATGAAAGTTGTTTAAATATAATAGAAGTAAAACCCTCTACGAAGACTATCGGAAGAAACACGGCAATAGTTGTAAGTGTTGACGCAAAAACAGCCATACCCACCTGCCTTGAACCTTCAATAGCCGCATTTTCTATCTCATAGCCCTCCTGCTCTACTAAACGATAGATATTTTCAAGCACTACGATAGAGTTATCCACCAGCATTCCTATCCCAAGTGCCAACCCTCCAAGTGATATGAGGTTGATACTTAAATCTGCAAAATACATAAATGCAAATGTCGCTACTATAGATACTGGTATAGCTATACCTACAATAAATGTGGAGCGTAAATTTCTAAGGAAAAGAAATAAAATTATTATGGCAAGAAGTCCTCCTCCTACCGCACTGCTTACCACATTACTTATGGATTTATTTATAAACTCGCTTTGATCCATAGCCACTTGCATATCTATTTCAGGATACTCGGACTTTAATTTGTTTATCTCAAGTACCACAGCCTCAGCGACCTTGACCGTATTTGCTACCGATTGTTTACTTACACTTAGAGAAATACTGCTATTTCCATTGTATCTGGACATAGAATTTACATCTTTATATTTTTCCTCTACCAGCGCAATATCGTAAAGTCTTATAACCTCTCCGTTTCTAAGCGTAAGAGGAATATTTCTTATTTCGTCTACGGACTTAAATTCTCCTATAGTACGCACTATAAGCTCCTGATTCCCACGTTTGACTGTACCACCTGGAAGATTTAGGTTCTCACTTCTAAGCACGTTTTGAATTTGCGATATGCTAAGTCCGTAACCTGATAGCTTTGCTTGATTCAGTTCTACTCTGATTTCCTTTTCTTTTCCTCCGGAAATCGAAACCGAAGCCACTCCGCTGAGTCTTTCTATTCTGCTGGATATCTCGTCTTCCACTATGCTTTGAAGCTTATCTATAGGCATTTCGGATGACATACTAAGTGATATTACAGGCATTGCATTAGGGTCTATTTTTAGCACTATAGGAGTTCCCGCCCCGTCGGGCAAAGCTCCTTTTATCATATCGACCTTTTCTCTCATTTCCAGTGCTGCAAAATCCATATCAGTTCCATACTGAAACTGAACTACTACGATAGAGCTTCCCTGTCTGGAATATGAATAAATAGATTCCAAATCCGAAACTGTAGAAAGCACCTGTTCCAAAGGTTTCGTCACAAGAGTTTCGATTTCGGCAGGTGCAACTCCCGAATAATCTACGCTTACCACAGCTACAGGAACTTGTATTTCAGGATATAAGTTCACAGGCAATCTATATAGTGAAACAACTCCCAGAAGAACTGCTATCAGCATTAACATAATTGTCGTTACCGGTCTTTTAACCGACATTCCCGATACAAACATACTTTATTCCTCCTGCTTTGAAATGCTGACTAATGCCCCGTCCTCCAGGAAATTTTGCCCTTTTATGACGACATCCGTATCTGCATTTAAGCCTTCAATGATTTCTATCATCTTCCCGTTATCCAGTCCCGTTTTTACTTGGGTTAATTTTGCTCTGTCACCATCTTTTACATAGATGATTGTGTTTCCCTCTTTTACCACCACAGCCTCAGATGGAATAGAAACCACTTGTTTTCTGGACTCTGTAGTTATATTTATCTGTGCAAACATACCTGCCTTTACCTGAGCAGACGGATTTGAAACCAATATTTCTACAGGGTAAGTGAGTCCTCCCTGACTTGGCGGAAGAATCTCTTTTACCTTTCCTGACAAAATTACATCTCCGGCAGATTTAACCTTTATGTCCATAGTTTCGCCTACAGAGAAATACTTAATCAAGTTTTCCGACACATCTACCTTCATAATGAGATTTGATAAATTTGAAATCTGAACTGCCTGTCCACCTCCAAATACATTGCCCTCAGTCACATTTACAGCCACTACGGTTCCACTTATAGGAGCGGTAACCGTGAAATCCGTCAACGCTATATTTGCATCTGAAAGACTTCCTGCAGCCGTATCTACAGCAAGTTGAGCCTGATAATACTGTGCTTTTGCAAGCTCCACACCAATAGGAGAGGCTGCAAGTTCTGCCTGCTCCAGCTGAGTAAGAGGTATTGCTCCTGCTTCGTAAAGTTGCTTGCTTCTTTCGTAATTCAGTACGGCATTGTTATACTGTTGCTCGGCTCTTTCCACAGAAATCCTAGCAGTTTCTGCCGCCGCTTTTGCATTTTCCACAGCAGCTGTCGCATTTCTCACTGCCGACTGGGCATTTTGCGAGTCTAAAGTAAAAAGCACCTGCCCTTTGCTCACTACCTGACCTTCTTTTATAGTAACACTAGTTACCTTTCCCATAACTTTCGGAATTACATACACTTCGTCGGAAGCTTTAAAAGTCCCCGATATAGTAGTTTCAACCGATATATCTTCCAGAGAGGACTTAGTAACCTCGACTGTTATACTCTTCTCTTCTTCGACAGTTTGCTCGACTTCTTTCGTGCAACCTGAAAGTGCGAGCGAAAGTATTAAAATACCTGAAAGCAAATACCTGAATTTATTCATAAATCTCCTCCTGTAGAATTTAAAATACTGATTTATTGCCCTGCTGTAAATATTTTAAAATAAAGCTTAATATATTATCAAGCTTTACTTCTTAAACCGTTTAGAAAAATATCTATGGCCGACTTTACATCCTCTTTTATGTTCACATCATCTCTTATCCCGTGTATATGTTCCATAAAAATAACAAACATCATCCCCGAAAAATATCTTACGCTGCTTCTGGTATCTATATCAATTCTAAATCCCCCTCTCTCAAAAAAGTTATCAAAAGATTTTGTAAGCAAATCGCTAACCTTTTCTCCGATTTCTTTTCTGAACAATTCTTTAATCTCGTCGTGAAACGAAAGTTCATTTATAAATATCATAATGATCTTCTTATGTTCCTGCATAAGTTTGTACCTGCTTATCACAAGTTCGTACAAAAACTTTTCTATAGGCTCTTCTTTGTATTTTTCTGAAAGTTGCACTATAGGTTCTATCGCCATATCTTTCGCAAACATTTTTATTCCGTAAGTTGCTATATATATGAGCAAATCTTTCTTCGTGGCAAAATATCTGAAAATAGTTCCCTCCGAAACTTCAGCTTTTCTTGCTATCTCACCTGTGGACGTGGCTGAATAGCCTTTCTCACAAAACAGTTCACAAGCCGCAGATGCTATCTTACATTTCGTCTGCTCGGATTTTTTCACGTAATCAACTGCCTTTCAAGTAATAATCATAAAATAAAAAAGTGAGTGCTCACTTTTTGAATCGTTTTCTCTATTCTACACCTTGCGTTTAATAATATCAAGTGTTACAATTACGAAAAAACAGGCATATTTGCCTGATAAAAATACTTCACAGATAGGAGAAAAACTTTATGACAAAGAAATATTTCAATCCGGGATGTGCCTTAAGCATTTATAAACCTGAAATGGAAAATAAACTATTGGATTTCCTTAACAAAAACTACGCAGAAACAAAGATGCACAAAATATGCTGCAAACATGACCCTCAGCTTGAAAAAGGTTCGCTGATTATCAATGTCTGTGCCGGATGTGACAGACGTTTTCGAAGTCTGTATGAAGGGATTTCAACGATCTCTGTCTGGGAGGTTTTAGACAATTTGGATACGTTCTCATATCCTAACTACAAAGGATTGAAAATGTCAGTGCATGATGCCTGTCCCGTTCGTGAAAAGCCTCAGGTGCATCAGGCTGTACGTAATATTCTTGCTAAAATGAATATTAGCGTTGTTGAAACTGAATTTCACGGCACGAGATCTATATGTTGTGGAGATGATTTTTATCCTCACCTTCCGATTGAACAGGTACATCAACAAATGAAAAAAAGGGCGGAATCTATGCCTTGCGATGAAGTTTGTGTGTACTGCGTTTCTTGCATCAAATCTATGTATATAGGAGGTAAATCTCCAAGACATCTTATAGACCTCATAATGGAAGAGTCAACTTCTCCTCAAATATACGACACTGTTCAGTGGCACAAACAATTACAGGATTATATTGATGAGCATTAAAAAACACTGTGTCCATAGTCGAAAATTTTCTAAATAAAAATGTCGCATTGAAAATATTTCAATGCGACAAACTCGGTTGTGGCTGTGTCTATATTGTCATTTATAGCTATAAATCTGACATTATGTTTTGGAAAAAACTCCGTTGTATAAATGCCTATATAAAGATGATTTCTTCCAAATCCGGATAGATCTTTTACAATTACTGTTCCTATTTCTCCGTTTGCAACCTTTGTTATCATATTTATCTCTTATTGTTAGAAAATCAAAGTTATATGAATCTTTATTTCCATATAAGTAAGTTCTTTGTCGATACTCTCTTTTCTTTCGATAAAATTAAGTTTTGTAAGTTTACCAAGTTTGTACTTTTCAAAAGAGGTGAATGCTGTCTCCAAGGATAATCTGTGTTCTTGCCTTTAATAAAGCGTTTACTTCCTTTTATGTTAGGTGTTGGAAACACCTCCCATCAGCACATACATATCTAATTTGAAAACAGCCTCAAAGTCGTTTATCTAAATATAATAATTTAGATTGTATCATTGCTTTCGAACCCAGGTATGCATCACTTGCTTGAATTTATACTCTAAGTGCAACAATTAAATAATGAACCATATCCTTGGGTTTAGAACACCATATGAAGTTTATTATTCAACTGTGTTGCATTTAGTTTGACAATTCAAGAACTTAAAACACAAAAGACTGCCGATGTATTTACTATCTGTTATTCACTATGTTACTTTGACGTATATGCCTTAGCAAACTCTTCATAGGAAACAGGTGCCATAGCAAGTGTCTTTTGCCCTGTACTTGAAGTGTCTTTTAGGAGCAAAATTTTTCTTCCGTTATAAGTGAGTTCTTCCATATTAAAATTTCCGCTTAATACATCTGAACTTATAGCAACCGAATTTGCATTTACAGTATATGTCCCTTTGCCTGACGTTCCTGATGTAATGGACTTTATGTCCATATCCATAGAGCTGTTAAACTGAATTGCAAATCTTTGCTTATTTAGGTTTTCAGCCACATAAGTTCCTGCAAGTGCATTTGATTTTGGTGCTGTATCTTTTACAGGAGCAGTTATAGTCGGATTTGTAGGCGCTACAGGTGGAGTTACCACAGGGGGTGTAACAGGATCTACTGTAGGTATGGTAGGCTGAAATATGTCAGGTGCAAACCCTGTAGATACATACGCTACATAATTAACCGGGTCCCACGCTACACTCGAGCCTAAATATGATGATGCAAAAGCAAGAGGAACCATAGTCCTGCCGTTTATAATCTGAACCGGAGTATCCATAGTAACCGACTTTCCATTTACCTTGGCTTCTTTTTTATTTATAAATAACTCTACACTTAAATCTCCTTTTACACCTGTTACTTTCTGCTGAGGTTCGTCCCAAGCAACCGTAGCTCCCAGTGCTGAAAATAAGGCGTTAAAAGGAACCATAGTTCTGCTGTTTCTAATCACTGCAGGCTGGTCGCTCATAAGTGGAACTCCATCTACAAATATCTGCACGGTAGACGGTGCTGCAAAAGTGGTAACTGTCATAACCAAACTGAACAAAGCTAAAAATACAATTATCAAAATAGACTGTTTTAATCTTTCCATCATAACCTCCTATAAGTTTTACTCAAAACATTTTACATTATAAAATTGTGAACCACCCATTGTCTAAACCCTACAGGATTACGGTGGCCATATTTTCAAAAATTTAAACAAAAAGAGAGTAAATATTTACTCTCTTTTACACTTTATCATTATAAAACAAATATACTATATTTGTGTTACAAATTGATAACTAAGTCAAAATATTTTCTTTGCAAAATCCGTCTATTCGTAGCGAAGTGCGTCTATAGGGTCGAGTTTTGCGGCTCTGTTCGCCGGATATATCCCGAAGAACACACCCACAACTGCCGAAAACAACACGGCGACGATTATAATTCCAGGAGAAACCACAGGCGGAACATCCAAGACAATCGACACTACGGATGCGAGAGCCAGTCCAAGTGCAGTTCCTATTATCCCTCCTGTTGCCGACACTATCATAGACTCGACTAAAAACTGAAGCAAAATATCTTTTCGCCTTGCCCCGAGCGATTTTCTTATACCTATCTCCTTAGTTCTTTCAGTTACTGAAACCAGCATTATGTTCATAATTCCTATCCCGCCTACCACAAGTGAGATGGCAGCTATCGCTCCTATCGCAAGAGAAAGAGTTCCCAGTACTTGGTCTATGGTATTTTGTTCTCCTTGAGTTGTATTAACTCTGTAAAATCCGGTTTCACGATTTTTCATTCTCGATAAAAAATCCGCTATTCGGTTTCCTACTTCAATAGATGATTTCGACTCGTCTATCTTCATATCAAGCTGTCCCATATAAGTAAGCTGAGATGGAAAAACCGAGTACGGCATATACATTGTAGTGCTGTCTGATTTCATCATTGCATCAAAGATAGATTTTTCCTTTTCGTATATGCCTATTATTTTGGAGTCCGCCGGCTGACCGTCCACAGATATTCTGACAGTCTTTCCTATGGCATCTTCTCCCGGAAAAAGTTCATCAGCCATAACCTTGTCAACTACGCTTACATATCTTCTGGATTTAATATCTCCCTCAGAAAGAAATCTCCCTTTGACGATATTTACATTGACCATTTCGGTATATCCGCTTCCGACTCCGGATATGTCGACCTTAGCCTTTTTTCTTTTGTTTATCGCTTCACTTGAACTGTAAGTCGAAGGTTCTAAATAAACTATATCTTCCCTATATCTCGCTTTTACCTTTTCAATATCTTCCATAAAGAAAAAATCTGAATCTCTTAACTCTTCGGAATAAGGTAAAAATATTATTACTCTGCCTTTACCGAATGCTTCAAACTCTTTGCCTATTACAGCTTTAGAAGTTTCTCCAAGCGATGCTATAGTAATAACCGAAGATATCCCTATTATTATCCCGAGCATGGTCAAAAAAGACCTCATTTTATTCGCCTTTATACTGGATAGGGCGAGTTTTATGTTTTCTATTATAAGTAACATTTTCTACCTTCTTTCATCACTTACTATCTGCCCGTCTCTGAAAGTAACTATTCTGTCAGTATACTCCGCTATATCTCTTTCGTGAGTAACAATTATGACACTCTTACCCTCTTCGTTCAGATTTCTGAATATCTCCATTATCTCTATACTCGACTTTGTGTCCAGATTTCCTGTAGGCTCGTCCGCAAGCATTATAGGAGGTTCGTTCGCAAGTGCCCTTGCTATAGCGACTCTTTGCCTTTGTCCTCCCGAGAGTTCATTGGGCATATGGTCTATCCTCTCTCCAAGTCCCACTTTTTCAAGCAATCGCTTCGCTCTTTCGTGTCTGTCATTTGCATTCATTTTTGCGTATATCATAGGAAGCTCGACATTTTTTACTGCCGAAGTTCTGGGAATCAGATTAAACGACTGAAACACGAAACCTATCTTTTGATTTCTTATATACGAGAGTTCGTCTTCTGTTTTTTCCTTTATGTCTATACCTTCTAAAAAATAATTCCCTTTAGTAGGTCTGTCCAGACAGCCTACTATATTCATAAGAGTTGACTTTCCCGAACCTGAAGTTCCCATTATAGATATAAATTCGCCTTTTTCTATGACTAAATCTATTCCTCTTAACGCCTGAACCTCCACGCTTCCCATAGTATAAATCTTATATAATCCCTTAAGCTCCAGCAATACATCCTGAGAGCTTTTGCTTTCAAATGAAGTTTGCATAAATTTCTCCTTACCGAATATACTTGCTTAATATAAATACTGTTTATCTTTGTCAGGCGGAATTTACAGCTTTCCTGCTCTTAACGCTTTTATTTTCGTATCTATTTTTTATCGGACTTATCTTCACTTTTGGAATTTGTAGTTACTTTCATTCCGTCAGCATAGGTCACGTCCGGAGATAAAACCACAGCGTCGTTTTCTTTAAGTTCTGATGAAATAACCTCAAGCTCCGTATCGCTTTCCAAACCGATTTGCACCTCTACTCTTTTTATGACATTATCCTTTTCTATGACCAGATAATTTTTTCCTGCATCCTCCAAGACAGCTTCATAAGGCACCTTAAATACATTTTCCTTTTTATCTATCAAAATCTTTGCAGTTGCCGTAACTCCGGCTATAAGCTTAGGATTATCGTCCACAATGTCAAGGATTACCGGAATTACCATTTCTTTACTCGTTCCTCCGTCTTTAGATTCTCCTGTAGGAGAAATATTATATACTGTCGCCTTTACCTTATCCTCTCCAAGAATGTCGGCAGATATTTCAGCTTCCAAACCGGTTTTTATATTTCCGATATCAAATTCACTTATGGAAACTTTCATCCTAAGATCAGAAAGGTTTTCCACTATGAACAGTGTCTTGTTATTTTCGACCGACTGAGGGGTTCTCCCCAGCTTTGCATTTACTCTGGTTACCGTACCGCTTATAGGACTTTTGATGTATATCTTCTCTAAATCCTCCTGTTTTTGTTTGAGTTGCTCTCTTTTTATCTCCAATGCTTTTTGTTCAGAGGCTTTAGGCATTTTTTCATCTTGTATTCTTTGAGCCTCTATCTGAGCTTTTCTAAGACTATCTTGTGCTATTTCCAGTGCCAATTCCGCTTTTTGAACACTAAGCTCACTTTGAGTATATTCTTCTTTTGGAATAGCTCCACTTTCATATAAAGCTGTTTTTATTTCAAGCTGTCTTTTTGCCTCATTGAGATCCATTTGAGATTGATTTACCTGCATAATTGCAGAAGTCGTAGAAGCCTCTTGTTTTTGTTTTGAACTTAGGTTTTCTCTATACTGAAGTTCTGAAAGTTCTAAATCTTTTTGTGCCAGGCTGAGTTCCTGTCTTAAATCTTTATCGTCCAGCACAGCCAAAACCTGCCCCTGTTCTACCTTGTCGCCTTCTTTTACATTTATTTGCACTATTTCATAATTAAGTGCTGAAGAGACCTCTGCACTGTCGGTTCCTTCTATTTTTCCTGTCAGCATTAGTGTTTGCTCTACTGTTCCTTTAGTGAGTGGAGTAGTCGTAACTACAGGACTTTGGTTTCCTTTGTTTTTGATAAACGCAAAAACAGAAACCCCTAAAATCGCAACTATAAGTACGGGGATGATAATTTTTTTCTTACTTTTAAAAAATTTTTTCTTTTCTTTCTTTGGTGTTTGTTCTAAACTCATTACAGTCTTCTCCTTTTTTCAAACGACACACAAAGTTGTGTGCCGTTCGTAATAATACAGTGACTATTATACCTCAAAAAACATATTTTGTTATCAAAAAAATAAATCTGTCATATTTTTGTAATTCTTGTTACTTTTTTGTAATTGAAGGGTGTTATTTTGATTTTTTTTATGATATAATCTTTGAGTACCATACCAAAATAACCAAGAAAAGTTTGGAGGAAGTTTTTATGATTAAAGTTTCTAAAGAGCTCAGGAGGAGGCTTTTGCAAAATAGAATTTATCTGTTTGCGTTAGTTGCTCTTGTTTGCCTTTTAGGCTTTTTAGTTTACTACCAACCTGGTGTAGGTTATGAGGTAAAGCTAAATGGAAAGCACATAGGATTTGTTAAAAGAATCTCTCAAGCAGAGAGTATTATGAAGAATCTGGACAGAGAACTTCGTGAGGCAAAAGGTAAAGACATCACTTACGAAGCAAATCTCGAGTACAACAAAGGGAAGTTAAATGGAAATGATTTGACTGAGGAAGAGGACTTAAAGCTGTCAGCTATGTCTGCACTTGAACTCAAGTCACCCGGCTATCTAATCAAATCAGACGGTAAGGTACTAATGGCAGTAAAAGATGAACAAACTGCTAACAATGTATTAGATGCTGTGAAGGCTCCGTTTGTAGCTTCAAAGAAAGATGCAAAAGTGGAGTTCGTTCAGGAAGTGAATTTGGTAAAAGCAGAAAAAATCAACATAGAAAAAATCTTAACAAATTATCAGGCTCTTGCAATAGTTAAGTCACCTACTTCTTCTGTTTCTCGTTCGGGTATAAACAGAGATGTCCCTAGTACGGAAGTAGTCGAAGAAGATAAACCATTGATAGATGTTAAGGTAACTTATCAGGATAATGTTGATTTGCCAATCTATAAGTCAGAGCAAAGAGTAGCAGACTCTACTATGACTGAAGGAACTACAAAAGTTAAGTCAGAAGGTTCTAACGGCATCAAAAATGTAGTTCGTGAAGTAGTGGAAGTAAATGGAGAGGCTATAGAAAAAACTATCCTAAGCGAGAAAGTGATCGAACCGGCAACACCTAAAATCGTAGCTTACGGAACTAAACCTAAGGTTTCAGGAGTAATAGCGATAGCAAAAGATTATCTTGGAGTGCCATATGTATGGGGTGGAACTTCCCCAAAAGGATTTGACTGTTCAGGCTTTACTCAGTACGTATACAAAAAAGCCGGTGTTTCTCTTCCTAGAACATCATCTGAACAAGGTAAAGTGGGAACTAAGGTCTCAAGAAGCGAACTTCGTGCCGGAGACTTGGTAATGTTTCCTGGTCATGTAGGCATATATATCGGCGACGGTAAGTTTATTCACTCGCCTAGTCCCGGAAAAAGTGTTTGTATAGAAGATTTAAGTACCAGAAAGAACTTCCTTTATGGAAGAAGAGTAAATTAAAATTTTAGTTTAATCAAAAAACCCTTTAGTTAGATTTTTCTAACCTAAGGGTTCTTTTATTAGAATTTAAAGCTTCTCTTCTATTTTTTAAATGTCCACACTTTCTGTAATACATAGTTATAAAACAAAACTAAACAAGTTACACCCACTTGCCCTAAAACAGGATCAAATCCGATTATATTTACTAAGAGATATAACAATCCTGTATTTATAACAAGTGCTGTAAGGTATACGCTTACGAACTTGGAAAAATTCCCTAAGGTTTTTTCTTTTTTAAAAACAAATCTGCTGTTTAAAATGTAGCTAACTGCTATCCCTGCCATATATGCAAGTATACTTGCCAAAATATAATATAAATTCAGCCTTAAAAGCAAAATATAAATTGCAAAAGAAAAGCCTGTATTTATTAAACCTACCAGTGCAAAACCTAAAAACCCACCGGCTTTTATTTTACTTATGAGATTTTCCATCATTCACTTCCCTGATAAATTGCTCGTACTCTCTTATATATTCAGAAGCATCGTAGGGCATATTTGAAAGCACCAGCAAAATAGAGTCACTTGAAAACTCGCACATATCTTTCCAAACCATCTTATCTAAATATACCCCTTGATGAGGTTTATCTAAAATCACAACATCCTTTTTCTTACCGTCATCTATGATTATCTTCACACTGCCCTGAAGATTGATAAGTACAAACTCCGACTCTCTGTTTGCGTGCTGCCCTCTTAATACCCCTTCTTTAGTTCCATAAATATAAAATATACGCCTGATCAAAAAAGGAACTTCTTTATTACTCTCTGCCACGACCATATGCCCTCTGTCATCTCCGAGTTCCTGAAAATCTATTAACCTGAATTTATTCATACAATTCTCCGTTTCATTTGATATAAAACATATATAACTTCATAAGAAAAAAAATTCTTTAGTAACTATTCAAACATTCTATCACATAATCAACTTCTTCCACTTTCATTCCATTATAAACAGGCAAACTTACCACCTCACTTGCATAGCCTTCAGTTATAGGATAGTCTCCCTTTTTATATCCCAGATACTCGTATGCCTGACTGAGATGTGGCGGTATAGGATAATGAATTACGCTTCCTATATCACATCTATCCAAATAATCTATAAATCCCTCTCTATCTTTTACTCTTACCACAAATAAATGCCATACCGGTAAAGTGTTTTCCAAAACTTTTGGTAAAATAATCTTAGAGTTATCTATTTCACTTAAATATTTTTTTGCTATTCCTATACGCTCTTGGTTTAATTCGTCCAAATATTTCAGCTTCACTCTCAAAAGTCCTGCCTGAATTTCATCCAGTCTTGAATTATATCCTACGACTTCATTATAGTACCTTTTTTGACTGCCATAGTTTCTAAGAACCTTTATTTTATTTGCAAGGTCTGCGTTGTCAGTAACTATAGCCCCTGCGTCTCCGAAAGCACCCAGATTTTTGCTCGGATAAAAACTGAAACAAGATATATCTGAAAATCTTCCTGTTTTAATCCCGTTATAGATAGAGCCGTGGGACTGAGCGCAATCCTCCACTAAATACAATTTATTCTCGTCACATATTTTCTTTATTTTTTTCATATCACAAGGCTGCCCGTATAAATGCACCGCCAAAACAGCCTTGGTTTTTGGAGTAATCAGAGTCTCTATTTTTGAGGCATCTATATTATAATATTCATCAGGTTCACAAAATACCGGAACCGCATAATTCATACTGATTCCCATAACGCAGGCTATATACGCATTTCCTGCTACTATAACCTCGTCTTTTTCCTTTATTCCTAATGCCCTAAATGCAAGCACCAAAGCATCAAGTCCGCTTGCCACTCCTACACAGTGACGACTTCCTAAATAAGCGGCAAATTCAGTTTCAAAAGCCTCTACCTCTTTTCCAAGTATATACCAACCGCTTCTTAGCACCTCTAAGGCTTTAGCTTCATATTCTTCCTGATACATATCAAACTGTCTGTCCAAAACATTAAACGCCACTTTCATCAGAGTTTCTCCTTTCACCTATAGATGCCGAGGCAAGTGCTGTAATCATAGGCATTGCTATATATCCGTATCTGGGTTGCATTTCTATGAGAGTATGAAGGCAAACAAAGCCTACAAACAAAATCAGCCCAAAATAAAACTCAGGTTTGATTTCATTTTTATAATAGGCTCTTGCAAGTTTTAGCATTATCACTAAAATAAGAGCACTGTAAAAAGACTGTATATAATAAAAATGATAGTTTAGCCATACCAGCATATCATTTGTCGCCTTAGGATTAGATTCCAGTTCGACTGTAGACCAGTAAAGTCCTCCAAAATCTCCTGTTCCCCACTGTATGCGATACTTGTTTGAAATAAGGGTAATCACTTTATCTTTATCAGAGAGCCTCTCTTGCAGTCGTCTTTTTGCTTCTATCTCCGCTTTTTCATAATCAAAACCTACATCTCTGAGAAGGTCGTAATCTTCCTGATTCCACATTCCGTTACTTTCGTAGTTAAAACCTGCATTTATATATAAAATAAGGTTTCCTCCTGTGTCCCATGTAGGTTTTTGAAATATACCTGTCCATATAAAAATATAGTTTAATATAAAGGTAGTGACATACATTGCTAGTAGCATCAGCACAAGACATAAAAATGTTAAAAATGCTTTATCAAGTTTCAGAGGTTTTCCTTTTCTCCTTTTTTTAATTTGAGGATAGGAGAAAAAAATCAGCATATGCATTATAATTGCAATTACAAATATAATTCCTACAGACCTGAAAAGGTTTCCCAGAGAAAGCAGTGCCCCTATAGCTACAAAATAAACAGGATTAAGCTTTTTCTTAAAGACTTTTAGATAAAGCAAAACTGCAAAATAAAATATAGGAATTGCCAAATTCTGAGAGTCTAAAACATTATTGAAAAAAATAAACGGAGAATTTACAGCCATAATAAAAACAGCAACAGCTTTTTTCCCGTTAGAAAGCTCTCCTGCAATCAAGTAAACCAAAAAAAGCGTCAAAATAGAAAGCCCTATGTTTACAAACTTCATAGCAATAAGGCCGGAGCCTGTAATCATATAAATAACACTATAAAACAAAGTCGTAAACGCAAGATGAGGATAGGTGTACAGATATCCGTTTTTCTGAAATCTGCTGTAGTTTCCTTTTGCTATTTCTCCCGCACTTTCCCACATTCTGCCGAAATCCGAAATTTGAAGCGTGCTTACGGAATTCGTCCAGTATATCCTAATTAAAAGTCCTGTAAATACCATTATTCCAAAAATGGCATAATAGACTGCCTTTTTATTTTTAAACTTATCCATAAAATAATCTATAACTGTAAATATAATCAAAAAAACTAAAGTAAGAGCAAGACTTTTTAGTACAGGCGCTTTAAAATTCGGTGCCGATATGTAATTAACATATACAAAAATAGACAAAAATAGACAAAAGCTAAGTATTATTAGCGACTTGGAAAAAAGATTTTTAATTCTAATCAGTATCATTTTCGCCTCCGCTTTGCCATAAAAATACAGGTTTGAAATTTGTATGGCAACCTATAGTCTTTTTAAATCTAAGCAGTCCGTGACTTATCCTGTCACCTGCAGTCGACGGCCCTATATCCAGGTAATCATAACCTTTCTCTTTGTAATATTTAATTACATTTATTACTAAAAACTCCATAGGTCTAAGACCCAAATATTCCTCTAAAGCTCCCCAGTAAATCACTTGAACTGCTTTAGAACTTATCTTAAAAACTATAGCTGAGGCTATGTCCGTCTTCTCATCGGAAACGATAAAAACGTCTACCTTAGATGTATCCATTTCCGATATATCTAAAATCTGCTCGTAACTCATAGCTAACGGATAGTTTTTTTCACTTCTATTTTTTCTTATGATTTCATAAGCATCTTTTAAAAAGTTTTTTTCATTAAATCTTACAGTTAAATTAGACCTTACAGCCTTGTTCAAATTCTTTCTGAAACTATGTGGTCTTTGAGACACGAACTCGTCTATATCATATATATCTTTTAGATTAAAATAATTATTCACATGAGAATATTGCAGGCTAAAACCTTCATCCAGAGCTATTCCTATATTTACAGCAAGTACATCATCGTAGATATCCGGAGGAAAAATGAGTCTGATATTAGCATTTTTTTCATTTGCTATAGATTTTAGGCTTTTTATACATTTTGCTCTGTCTATATCATCGGTTTTGGCAGAAAAATAAAAGGTAGAAAAAGGTGAAGAATAAGGCATACAAAACACAGGCTTAAAATCTACGTTTCGCAATCCTGTAATACAGTATCCTATGGCTTTGGACTCTTTCAAAAATCCCAGATAATATACCTCATCTGCATTTTTGCTGTGGTATAAATGAAATTCTTCACTGTCAAAGAACAGTACCTCATTAGTCTTTAGAGCTTTAAACCTCAAATCAAAGTCTGCCTTATCCGTTTCGATCTTTTCATTTGTAACTATATCATAAAAATAATAAACCATATAAATCCACTCTCTATCTCCTTACTTAGTTGTCTATTCCATGTGTTTCTTCCACTATATAAGTAGGTCTTCCCCTGCTCTCGTCAAAATTCCTCCACAGATATTCTCCTATCACTCCCAGTGTGAGCATCTGAATTCCTGATAATATGAGTACAGTAATCATCATAGTAGTCCAGCCTTGCACAGGGACATTGAACATAAATTTATTTACAATCAAAAATATCGCTAAGATAAATCCTATTATAGAAATAAATATACCAAGCGTAGATATAAAGCGAATAGGCACATAAGAAAAAGCCATAAAGGAATCGATGAACAGCTTGATTTTTTTGGATAAAGTCCATTTTGACTTCCCTATCTCCCTCTTTTTTCTCACATAATAAATCTTGTCCGTTTCAAACCCTGCCCACAGCACCTGTCCTACTATAGAGGAGTTTTTTTCATTCATAGCTACCAGTACATCTCTTACTTTTTTGTCTATAAAAAAAACAATCAAATCCCCCACTGGGCATATCCTTTAAAGCATATCTTTGCATCAGGGAATAATATGTATTTGAAAACAATTTTTGAAAAAACCCGTCCTCTCTGTCTTTACGCACCGCTATTACTACTTTTTTTCCCTCTTTCCACTTTTCATACATCTCTATAATTATCTCAAGAGGTTCTTGCAAATCCGCTGCCACCATGGTCATACAATCTCCCGTGGCATGGGCAAACCCTGCAAGTATAGCTGTGTGCGAACCGAAATTTCTGGATAGTTTTACAATCTTAAATCTATCGTCTTTTTCTCTTATCTTAAGCAAAGCCTTATATGAACCGTCTTTTGAACCGTCATCTACACATACTATTTCCGTTTCAAAATCTGTTCTCGAAAGGATTTTCTCTTTCATTTGATCGTACAAATGAGGAATATTCAGTTCGTTATAATAAACAGGAACTATAATAGATACCTTATCCATGTCTACTCCCTTTCCAAATCTCTAATCTTTCTCGCCGGCACTCCTGCGTATACACTGTAGGGCTCTATATCTGAGTTTACAACTGCACCTGCCCCTATAACACTGCATCTTCCTACCTTTACTCCGGGTAAGATTACGACATTTGCACCTACCCAAACTTCGTCTTCTATGTAGATTTTAGCCTCTTTAGTGAGTTTTTCTTTTACATAAGGCAGTGTGTTTATTTCATCTCCGTTTCCCGCCGTAGCCTCTGTAATAAGAGTTAAATTCGGCCCTATAGATACATTTTTTCCTATTTCTATACTGTATCTGTGATTTTCCGATACTATTATCTTCATACCTAAATTAGCAAAACTTCCCTCGCCCATCTTCACACCCAGTCTGTCAAAATACAGCTTCCTTATCCTTGCATCTGTGTAATAATTTGCAATCAGTTTTTGAAGTCTTTTAGGCATAATATCAACACTTGATTCCAAAACCTTATAAATCAAACTATCCCAAAAACTCCAAAAACCTCTGTCGACACTATCCGAGATATCGTTAAATTTATTTTCATACATAGGATTTTCCTCTTTTTAAATCAATAAATTTTATAAAGTCTTTAATTACTTAACTACTAATTTTATATACAGGCATATACACTACTGTCAAAAATCTTTATATGCCTCACTATCGTATCCATATCCTCCTGATTATATCTCTGATCTATCGGAAGTGCCAAAAGATAAGTAGATAAATAATGTTCAAAACTGCCGCTTTCAACTCTTGAAAGCACATCCTTCCACCAGTGAGGCACATAAATCTTCTTGCTTACCAAATATTCCCTTAACCCTTTTTTCTCTATAAGCAAGGGATATACCATAGGTGGTTCAAACCTGTGCTTAAGACTTAATTTGTTAATGTCTTTCAACTTTGAATGAATATAGTAAAAATTTCTTTCTCTTTTTAGTTTTACCTCTTCATAATCAATGCTTTCAAGAATTCTTTTGCTGAGTTTTGACATTCCTATAGGGTTAAAGTTGTCAAACCTGTCCTCATTCTTCATATTATCAAGATAGGCGCTGTTCGCTCCCTCTTCTATCCTCTTTAAAAGATGAATAGCATTAGGATATGATATATCAGTTTCCAGCTCAGGCTTTTGTATTCCTGATTTGATTAAATACGCTCCGTCACTTACCCCGAAAAACTTTCTGGCAGAATAAATATTATATGCATTTTCTGTAGGTTTTGCAAAAAAAGCCTGAGTGTTGTCCATTAGAAAATTCTTATGCTTAGTGGAAATATTTTCTATAGTATTTTCGCCTGAAGTCCCAAAATAATTGATATATAAAAACGCTTCATCTTTGCCGGTTTCTCTATCGAGCACAGGCATAAAACTCTCATCTATGCTGTAAAATTCAAATTCCAATCCCAGAGGCTCAATCACTTGAAGCATACTGGTGCACAGGTAATACGGCAGATATAGTTTCTTTGCACCTGAGTCTTTGAGTGCATGGTAAATAGCGGCTCTTCCTGTGTTAAGTTCAACCACATCAGCACCACTATAATAAGGTTTCTTATATGGAAGTTCCAGCTCCATATATCCCCCTATTTCTTTTAGCTCCTCTTCCGCTTTAAAATCAGTCATCTTTTTACCTCTTTCATCTATTTGAGCATATATTTGAGCAAACTTGGAAACTGCTTTAAAAAATGCCTTATATCTTCTTTTTTCATAAATTTTAGCAGATTATCTATTTCGATTATCACACGCTTTCTTGCGTCTGTGAGCCTTAAACTGTTTAATCCCAGTATATCCAGACTTCTATATGCCGGACTTTCGCTGTCTTTTATTCCCTCTTTAGGAAGTATCTCTCCGGTCATAAGGTCATAAACAAAAAATTCGTCAGGAGAAAAATTAACGGGGTCTATAAAGTCATCAAAATAATTTGCACCTTTTTTTGTCCCACAGCTTTCTTTTGCATTGCAAGAAACAATCATATTTTCATAGTCCAAGTCTTCATCGGGAAATCTGGACTGAGGTCTGATATGTTCTATATGTGAACCGTTTGCACTGTCTGAATTTACCACGATTTCCCTTTCGCAATAAGCACAGTAACATTTAGAGGATTTACACTGTTCATTATAAGCGATATAGTGCCTTAGATCTTTTCGCATATCTCCTCGCATATTTTTGTAACTTGCATTGGATTTTTCTTCTATGAACTCCAACAAAAAATCAGGAGGAGCTGTCTTTTTAATGTCCAGCATCTCTTAATCCCTTTCTTCTTGCTATTTCTATATTAACCAGCAAAATATCCTGATCTATGGTTCCTATCACACCGGTAACGTCTTCGTACAGATTTTTAAATTCTTCAGTTTCATAAAGATCATTTCTGACCATATCTTTCAGTTTGTCTATTTTTACTTGAATATAGGGATTTCTGGTAGTAGAAAGACCCATAATATCAAGAAGTATCATATCCGCAGTCACACCATAGGTTTCGTCTAAAGTATTTCCTTCTATTACAGTTACCCATCTGTCTTTTTTAGACAATATCTTAAGAGACTCTCTTTTCACTGACGAAATAATGTGCGGCGAATGGGTAGCGATGATTATCTGGTTATCCTTTCCTACGTTTTTATATACCTCTACTATCCTCTGTTGCCATGACGGGTGAAGAGAAATTTCAGGCTCGTCTATCAAAATCACACAGCCCTCAGGTTCAAGAGATTTAAGAGACAAAAGTCTGATAAATAACTGTTTTTCTCCTGATGAAAGTCCGTTAATATCAAATTCCACTTTGGACTCGTTTCTAAAAAGAGGCATCTTAGTTTTTGCATCTTTCATACCTACCAGATAAACATCCATATCCAGTAACGAAAAAATTGAGTTTATCTCATTACATACCTCTTGTATACTCTGTCCTACTGTAGATTCCGGATTAGAAAAAATATGTTTGTCAAACTCTTCCTTTATGTAAGAAATTATATCATATGTGCTTTTTTCATCGATCATATACGCTAAAGGTATTTCACCATCTTCAGTAGATTTGTGAATACATTGAAATCTAACCTCAGATGGAAGATAAATCATCTTCGGAGTTCTTCCTAATTCATCTTCACTTATATTCAAATGTAAGTTTACACTGTCATCTTCGTTCGCAATGAATTTGTTTTTTTCCAGCTTTTTAAAAGCTTCAAAAATGCTATACAGCAGTGTAGTCTTACCTGAGCCGTTAATACCTGCCAAAACTACGGTGTCCAAAATCTTCTCGTTCTCTGTTTCAAAAGAAATTCTGTTGCTGTCAAATATAGGATGATTGTCAAAAACTATATCCGAAACTCTCATACACTTCACCTCTTTCAAAAATATCATACCATATTTACATCTATTCTGCCGAATATTTAATTCTTTTTTAGCCTGCAGTTTATTTTAAAAAATCCAAAACTCAATAAAATTTGACGGCGAAAAAAGAGATGTCAAAGATGAAAATTGGAAGATGGAATAAAAAACATATTATGCCACGAAAATTATTCCTTGTGATTGCGGTTATCCTTTGAATATGATAAAAGATACTATATTTTTTTAGAGACAGGGGAGACGAAATCCATATTTATCATTTATCGTTTGCTGAGATGAACAGCTGTTACAAGGATAAAGATAAAGCATGGGAAAATTATGTTCTTTGCGGCGAAATGCCGTTTGTACTTGAGCTTGAAATCTTTGAAGAAAAGAGCAGATATTTGAAAGGATTATTTGAAGAAACATACATTAAAGATATCATAGATCGAAATCAGATAAAACAGTGAGGAAGTATTGGAAGTTTTACCAGACTTTTTATCATCAGCAGTAGGATCACTTACAAATCTCCTGCCATACCCATTTATAAAAGCAATCTAAGTTTCTTTATAGCATTTCTTTTCAGTTCCTTTGCATAGACATAAGAAATATCAAGCTCCTTTGCTACAGATTTTAGCAAACCCCTTTCTATAATATGTCTTTGCACTATATATCTTTCCTTTTTAGGGAGTCCTTTTAATAAATCTTTAAGTTCTATATCAAAATACCCTAATTCGGTTTCAGGCTCCATATACTCTTCGTTATACTCCACCGATTCTGCTTTCTTGCCCTGCTTTCTTTTTTCATCGAAAAAATAACACCCTAACATTCTCTTCATATATCCCATAAATAACACATTTCTGTTTGTGTCATAGTTGTCAATCAATTCTATGCTTCTCACATACCCGGTTTGGAGCAAATCATCATCTATGTATCCGAAATAATGCCTTATTTTCTTCTTTATAAGAGGAGTTATATACTCTATTAACCTTCTTAAATATTCTTCTTTCTCATTTTCATCGACTGCTTCCTTGTAACCTGTAAGTGCCTGTTCTACCTCTTCGTAAGTATTTTTCTCCATATTCTTCCCTCCTAACCTTACATATATTTATCGAACATATGTTCTATATTTAATATACAATATGTATTTAGTTTTGAAAAGGTAGGAAAAAATAAAAAAATCTCGCTCTTTTTTATAAACGAGATTTTAAAAGCATTGGAACGTTTTATAAAGTAAATTGTTTTAGATTACATAATAATACAGTCAACAATTACAACTGTCATTCTAAGCATTGTAAAATGATTTATATCAATTCATTCCTCCGTACATTTTACTGTAATAATTCCTGTATTCATTTGAAATAATCCGGTTTATCCAATTTGTATTATCCATATACCATTTTAGTGTAAGGCTTATTCCTTCGTCAAATGTATACTTAGGTTTCCATCCGAGTTCAGTGCTTATCTTTGTATTATCTATGGCATATCTTCTGTCGTGTCCCAACCTGTCTTTTACATAAGTGATTAAATCCTCTCCCTTTCCAAGTTCTTTTAATATCAGCCTTACTATTTCGAGATTTTGTTTCTCGTTGTTTGCACCGATATTATATACTTGTCCATACTTTCCTTTATGAAGTACCGCATCTATTGCACTACAGTGATCTTCCACGTAAAGCCAGTCCCTTATATGCTTTCCGTCTCCATATACAGGAAGAGGTTTATCATTCATAGCGTTATTTATCATAAGTGGAATAAGTTTCTCAGGGAATTGATATGGTCCGTAGTTATTCGAGCATCTTGTTATATTCACAGGAAGTCCGTATGTTTCGCTGTACGCTCTTACTATCATATCTGCTGCGGCCTTTGACGCAGAATAAGGACTGTTCGGAGAAAGACAGTCAGTCTCAGTAAAAAGTCCGGTCTCTCCTAGTGAGCCGTAGACCTCATCTGTAGATACCTGAACAAATTTAACTCCTTGCTTATACTCTCTGCAATGTCTATCAAACAAATCTATCTTCCAAAAATCTTTCGCAATGTCGAGCAGTGCCTGAGTTCCGATTACATTTGTCCTGATAAAAATCTCGGGGTCTTCTATGCTCCTGTCTACATGCGATTCTGCAGCAAAATTGACAACCATATCTATTTCAAATCTTCTAAATATACTCCCTACCAACTCTCTGTTACAAATATCTCCTTTTATGTGTTTATAGTTCGGATTATCTTCCACATCTTCCAGATTTTGCAGATTTCCCGCATAGGTAAGCAAATCTAAGTTTACTATTTTATAATCGTAATTTTTTAGCATATATTTTATAAAATTTGAACCTATAAACCCTGCACCACCTGTAACTAGCAAATTCACATTCATCTCTCCTAACCTATATCATTTTTTATCTGTGTAACCTTTTAACTAATTTTATACTATTATACTCCTTTAATCTCAATTACTCTATCGTTTTATTCCGTATATAATATTAAATCAGATATAAATTAGTTCTAAACGAAAAACTTAAATTGAATGCCAAAAATAAATCAATAGAAACAATTTACTAAATAAAAAACGATGTGTCTGAAATTTAGATTCCGACACACCATTTTTGTTTTAATTATTAGTTCTCTTCTGTTTTACTTTCTTCTATTATTTTTTGTGCCAACTGACTTGGAACTTCTTCATATCTTTCAAATTCCATTTCAAAATAGCCCTTCCCTTGAGTCATAGCCTTTAAGTCTATAGCGTACTTAAATGTTTCTGACTGCGGAGCCTCCGCCATAATCAGTTGCTTAGTTCCTTTGAAAGGTTCCATTCCCAGAACTTTACCACGCTTTTTATTGATATCTCCCATTATATCTCCCATAAATTCTTCAGGGACTACTATCCTAAGTTTCATTACAGGCTCTAGAAGTACAGGTTTTGCTTCTTCCATACCTTTTTTGAAAGCTATATTTGCTGCCAGCTTAAATGCCATTTCCGAAGAGTCTACATCATGGTAAGAACCATCGTAAAGCACAGCCTTTATATTAGTAACAGGGAAACCTGCGAGGATTCCTTTTTCCATAGACTCTCTAAGTCCTTTTTCAACAGCAGGAATATAAGACTTAGGTACAGATCCTCCAAAGATTTCTTCTGCAAACTCAAACGGCTCCGTAGACGGAGAAAATCTGATCTTAACATCTCCATACTGTCCATGACCGCCACTTTGCTTTTTATGTTTTCCTTGAACATCTGACTGACCTTTGATAGTTTCTCTGTATGGAACTTTCAGGTCGAGCAGCTTAACTTCTACTCCGAATTTATCTTTTAACTTATCTTTTAATGAGTTTACATGGATTTCACCCTGTACTCCCAGAACAGTTTGCTTAGTTTCAGCATTTCTTTCCCATGTAAACGACGGGTCTTCCTCCATCAACCTTTGAAGCCCTGAAGAAATTTTTTCTTCGTCGCCCTTGTTCGTAGGCTCTACCGCAACTAACATCTGAGGTTTTGGGAACATTAAATTATCATAAGCATCATGCCCTGATTTTGAAGTCAAAGTTTCTCCTGTAGAGCTGTCTTGTAGTTTAGTAAACGCAACTATATCTCCTGCTCTTGCCTCAGACATTTCCTTATATTCTCCATTAACTAAGGTAAATACCTTAGGAACTCTCTCTTTATGGCCTTTATTTACATTAAAAAGTTCAGATTCAGGCTTTATACTTCCTTCGTGAATTTTCACAAATGAGATTTTCCCTACAAACGGGTCAACTATAGTTTTAAAAATTTGACCTGCAAACACATCTGATTCTTTTACATCTTTTTCATCCAGTGGAGACGGAAGATAATCCCATATCATATCAAGTAAGGTATGAATTCCGATATTCTTTGCTGTAGAGCCGCAAAGTACAGGAATTACATCTCCCTCAAGCACACCTTTTCTAAGGCCTTTGTGTATTTCTTCAGTAGTAAATTCTTCTCCACCAAAGTATTTTTCCATCAATTCTTCATCTGATTCTGCTACTGATTCCATCAGCATTTCTCTTACCGGAGCGATGATATCGTCCATATTTGTAGGCATATCTACCGTAACGCACTCTTTGCCGTTATATTCTCTTGCAAACATATCAACTACATTTATAAAGCCTTTAAACTCGTCAGCCTTGCCCCATGGCACGTGAAACGGAGCGATTTTCTTTCCATATCTTTCCCTTAGTTGTTCTAAAATATTATCGTAATCTGATTTTTCACTGTCAATTTTATTTACAAATATAAAACGTGGAGTTTGATACTCGTCTGTAACCTCCAGCGCCTTATCTGTTCCTACCTGCAAATCTGTAGTTCCATCTACTACTATTATAGTCCCTGAAGCTGCAGCCATAGCAGATACCACTTCTCCATCGAAATCAAAATATCCGGGAGTATCCAGGAAATTATACTTGTGGTCATTCCACTCCAGTGAATTAAGATGCATAGAAGAAGTCAGCTTGGCTTCATCAGTCGGTTTAGAAATCCTATTTGTCAGCTTTACAGTATAGTGCACCGCCTCCATCAAATTAGATTTCCCTGAACCGCTATGTCCAAGGATTGCAATGTTTCTGATTTTGTCACTCTCGTAAACCCTCATAATACATTCTCCCCTCTTTATGATTAAAGTTTCCAACTTTAATTGGAAAAATTTTTAATCATTTAGCATTTTGCATTAAATTTTTTAAAATTCAAACAATTTATTTCCTGAGAATAATTATATCTATATATAACTATAAAATCAACACTTTTACAATCATTAGTACAGTATAAAAAAACTATATAGTTGATAGCTATATTCTCATACATATGAAAATCAATACCATTATAAGCAAAAAAATAGAACCCTCGGGGAAAGGGTTCTAAATGGGGGGGTTATTTTATGGGCTAGATAACATCACCATCAAGGTTTGTTACCTTATTATAATATATACCATTTTGGTAAAAATTAAAACATTTTTTTTACAATAATTTTTTTATATCAATATTTTTTATGTAAATTTTTTAAAATTTGCTATAATATTGTTTAAATACGTACTGAAAAAGGTTTTGATTAAATTATATTTAAAAAGGAGAGATAAAAATGATTTCTAACAAAATGCAAGCATTAGTTGCAAGCAGTTCTGTAATTCGTGCTATGTTTGACGAAGGAAAAAGATTGGCGAAAATTCACGGTGAAGAAAACGTTTTTGATTTCAGTATAGGAAATCCTAACGTAGAACCTCCTGCGGTAATAAAAGACTCTATCAAGGATATACTGGACAACGAACCGGCTACATATGTTCATGGCTATATGAACAACTCGGGTTATGAAGATGTAAGAACTGCTATAGCAGAGCACGAGACAAAAAAACACGGTGTAAAAGTAGATTTTGAAAGTATAGTAATGACAGTAGGGGCAGCAGGCGGACTTAATATCATTTTCAAAACTTTTATAAATCCCGGCGACGAAGTAATTACCTTTGCTCCATTCTTTGGAGAGTATAGAGCATATGCTGCTAACTACGAAGCAAATTTGGTAACGGTAGAGCCTGATATAGACACTTTTGAACCAAATATCGAAGCACTTAAATCAGCTATCACTCCTAAAACTAAAATCGTAATAGTAAATTCTCCGAATAATCCTACAGGAGTAATCTATTCGGATGCAGCTCTTACTAAGCTGGCTGAAGTTATTCAAGAAAAAGAAAAAGAATTCGGAATCGACATATTCATAGTGTCTGATGAGCCGTACAGAGAAATCGTTTACGATGATGTAAAAGTTCCATGCCTGCTAAAATATCATAAAAACACTATCATAGGCTATTCTTACAGTAAATCATTGTCACTTCCGGGAGAGCGTATAGGTTATCTTGTAGTTCATCCTGAAATCGCTGATTTTTCCGATGTGATGAGTTCTCTAAATGTTGCTAACCGTATACTTGGATTCGTAAACGCTCCGTCACTTTTCCAAAGAGTAGTAGCAAAGAACCTGACTGCCGAAGTAGATGTAAATATCTACAAGAAAAATAGAGATGCACTTTATAACCACTTGGTTAAGATAGGATTTAAGTGTGTAAAACCTCAAGGAGCGTTCTACCTGTTCCCAAGATCTCCTATAGCAGACGACAAAAAATTCTGCGAGGATGCAAAACAATTTAATCTTCTGTTAGTTCCAGGTTCTGCATTTGGCTGTCCGGGACACTTTAGACTGTCTTATTGTATATCTTATGAAAAAATAATTAACTCTCTGCCGGCGTTTGATAAGCTGATAGCGCTTTACAAATAAAACCGAAGTTATTAAAAATGTATTTTAAATAATATGGTGTAACCCGAAAATGGGATACACCATATCTTTTTGTTATTCCGAAAAACACAGATTCTGAAATTTTATCGTTTTTTTACTTTTATCCTTTCAATATATGGTATGGTATAAACTTCGTTTCGTTAGTTTCCGTATTGTGTACAAAGATAATTAAACTCTCTCTGCTCTCAAACACTCCATACCATATATTATCTTCAGAAGTTTCAAGTTTGCTTGCATATTCTTGTGCTGATTTGTAAAGATGATATGCAACCAGTTCAGGGTGAGTTCTAAAAAGATACTCCCTAGCCTCTTGCAAACTGGCGTGAGGCCCGTACTGTCCTGTTATTACTATGTCGTACTTTTCGATTGCTTCATCGGCTATTTTGTTCATATTTACCATAACATTGTTCCTCCCAATTTTGTTTATATATATTTATTTAAAAGTACCTACAGGATATAGCGGAAAGTTTGCAATCAGTTTTCTTGCCTCTTCTTTACAGACGTCTAAATTCGCTTTGTCTTCAGGTGCCTCAGCTACTTTATTCATAATAGCTGCTATTTGCCTGATTTCATTTTCTTTTAACCCTCTTTGAGTAACTGCTGTAAGACCTATCCTCACACCGCTTGTCACAGCAGGAGTTTCAGGATCAAACGGAATCATATTTTTATTTACGGTAATACCTATATAGTCCAGTGCCTCTTGAAATACATTTCCTGTTATCTTCTTTCCTCTCAGGTCAGCTACCAGAAGATGGTTATCCGTTCCACCGCTTACTATTCTAAATCCATAACCCTGAAGTTCTGACGCAAGGCATTTCGCATTTGCCACTACTTGTTTCATTATAGATTTAAATTCATCAGACGCAGCGTATTTGAACGACCAAGTCTTTGCAGCCATAGTCTGAAGGTGTATAGAACCAAGTGCACCCGGAAAAGTTCCTTTGTCAAGCAATTTTGCATACTCTTTTTTACAAAATACCATCCCGCTTCTGGCACTGCAAAATGTTTTTGTAGTAGATGAGGTTACAAAGTCAGCGTGAGGAATAGGGCTTGGGATTACCTCTGCTGCAACAAGCCCTGCTATATGAGCCATATCCACCATAAAGTAAGCTTCGTTTTCCTTTGCAATCTTTGCTATTCTTTCATAGTCTATCAGTCTGGGGTATGAACTTCCACCTGCTATTATCAACTTAGGTTTTAAGTTTTTTGCCTTTTCTTCCAAGTCCTTATAGTCTATCTGCTCTGTGTTTTTATCAACTGAATAAAATTCAAAATCATATATCTTACTTACCCAATTTGCAGACGAGCCATGAGTGAGGTGTCCGCCTTGATCCAGCCTCATACTGAGAACTTTGTCGCCTGGCTTTAAAATAGATGCAAACACCGTGTAATTTGCAGTAGAGCCTGAATATGACTGAATATTTACATGCTCTGCTTTAAACAGTTGCTTTGCCCTTTCCCATGCAAGTTCTTCCAACTTATCCGCTACGTGCGAACCTGCCTGAAATCTTTTCCCCGGATATCCCTCAAGTGTTTTGTTGGTAAACACACTTCCCGATAACTCCATTACAGGAACAGGTACTGTACTTTCCGAGGCAATCATCTCGATATTATGTTCTTGCCTTTCCAATTCTTCATCCAAAAGCTGTGCTAATACAGGGTCAGTCTGTCTTGTGATTTCCAGCATAGAAAAACCTCCTTAAAATATTTACATTTCATAAAAAGTATATACCTATATTAAATACTGTATACTATGAAAGTCCTGTAAGAATATCTTTTTACAAAACACATAAAGCTAATTAAAAAACGTGCTCGGTTTTGAAATTATGCATTCACTCCAACAAATCCGACAGATATCGTCCGTAATCTGTCTTATCCATAGTCTTTGCAAGCTCTACAAGCTTTTCAGTTGAAATATATCCTTTTTTATATGCTATTTCTTCTATGCAAGCTATATATAGCCCTTGTCTTTTTTGAATGGCTTCCACAAAATTCGATGCCTCCAGCAAAGATTCGTGAGTTCCTGTATCCAGCCACGCAAGCCCCCTACCCATAAGTTCAACCTTTAGTTCCTGTTTGTTAAGATAATGCTCTATAACGGAAGTTATCTCAAGTTCTCCACGTTTTGACGGTTTTACGGTTTTGGCTATCTCACTGACTTTTTTATCAAAGAAGTATATCCCCGGTACTGCGTATGAGGATTTCGGATTCTCAGGCTTTTCCTCTATGGATATAGCATTGTTTTCGCTATCCACCTCTACTACTCCATAGGCTCTGGGATCTTTCACATAGCAACCGAATATTATCGCTCCTGACTTTAGCTTTGAAGCCTCGCTTAGTACATGGACAAAATTTGCTCCATAAAAAATATTATCTCCCAAAATCAAACATACTGAATCATCTTTTATAAAATCTTTCCCTATAATAAAAGCTTCTGCCAACCCTCTTGGTTCATCTTGTATGGCATATGAAAAATTCATACCCAGATCCGAGCCATCGCCAAGCAGTTCTTTAAAAAACAAAATATCTCTAGGTGTGGAAATAACAAGCACTTCTCTTATACCTGCAAGCATAAGCACCGAAAGAGGGTAGTAAATCATAGGCTTGTCATATACAGGAAGCATCTGTTTTGAAACAGATTTAGTTATAGGATAAAGTCTAGTGCCTGACCCTCCTGCCAATATTATTCCTTTCACTATATCCCCCTTTTTTTATTATATTTTAAAATTTTTTTAGCAACAAAACATTAACATCTAACTTTGTATACAATCTAATTATATCAAAAAATCTCATAAAAAATACTACTATTCATACAAATTTCTATGTTTTTAATTATAAAAAGCACCTAAAAGCAAATATATAACCTTACTTCCAGGTGCTCATCAAAACTCATATTAGGCTAAAAAACATATATATTATTTTAAACCTTTTTCCAGTCCAAAAGATTTTTCAAACTCTACTATTTGATGATATAATTCAAGCATACCGGCATTATATTCTTCTTTTGTTCGACTGCTGTTTATTTTTCTTTCAAGATAATCTCTCTTGCTGATAGTTCCCGTCTTATAATAAACATCATCTATACCTGATTCATAATTGACAAATTCTATATCATCGTTTAGCATTGCAAGTCTTGCAAATGCATTTACCATATCTAAATAACCGGACTCTAAATCAAAATACAACTCATTCTTTTGTTTATCTAAGTCTTTTGTTAAATCTTCAATCGCAAGTTCTTTTTCTTTAGCTTCATATTCTTTAGTTCCTTTAGGATATCTCTTAGAATAATTTTCCAACTGTTTTTCCTTTTTCTCTAAATTCTCTTTTGCGTCTTTGATATTTTTAGCTTCTTTTCTTGCCAGTTCAATGCTGGATGCAGGAGCATATACGGTTACATCTTTTTCTACTACCTTTGTTATCATAGACGATGCATCCAAAGCATATCCGGCAGCTTTTTCAAGCCCTATGCAGTCATTTAACTCTTCATAAAGCCTATTTATATCTGTTTGCATAGTTAGTAAATCATTTTCAAGTGCAGTTTGTTTTTGAAGAGTTTCAGAAAGCTCTACCTCTAAAGACATTCCTTGCTCTAATTTAGTCTTAGATATATCTATATCCATTAAAACCAATTCTTTTTCATAAAGCTTTTTTTCCAGTTCAAGCTGTTTTGATAAAATAGCAAAATACTTAGATATAGCTTCACTTTCATTAGTATCTTCATAGTTTTCTATTTGTTTTTCATAACCTTCTATAGTAGTTTTATAGTCATAATCCAAACTCCCGTTTCTATACTTTTCAGTTTCCACTCCCTCACTGTCTATATCTATATACTTTTCTCCTAAATTTTGCTCTTTTAGTTTTAATTCTTTTTTATATTTTTCTACTAATTCTTTGTACACTTTAGTAGACCGGGCATTTTTTCTTGCCATAGTTCTCACTTCGTCTAACGATAACACCTTTACCTCATCAGCAAAGCTTACAGATACACTTAAAAAAATCAAAAGACAAATCATCATACTCGATATCATTTTTTTTATCATTAAAATTGCACCACCATAC
The DNA here is from genome assembly GCA_041831635.1 of Acetoanaerobium sp. GTDB lineage: Bacteria > Bacillota > Clostridia > Peptostreptococcales > Filifactoraceae > Acetoanaerobium. The sequence continues at coordinate 66,808 of JBHASY010000132.1, forward strand.
CTAAATTTTTTGATACTTTGTATGTAATTATAACATTTTTAGACATTAAAATACTAGATTGTTATCAATTTTGTAACTAATATGTATTTATTTTTAAAAATCAAAATCTCGGATTATGATATCTTCTAAAAGACAATCACATAATCCGAGATTTTTTATTTCCGGTTTTTTGTTTCTAATTTTTCACTAAATTTACTGTCTTAGTATTTTGATCCCATAACACTTCTGCTCCAAACACATCAGCTAAATATTTAAGTGGGATAAATGTTCTGCTGTTAGTAATAGTAGCTTCTGTATCCATCAAAATTTCTTGCCCATCGACTTTTAGTACATTGCTTCCGATAGTTAATACTGCATTTTTTCCATCTGATTCTATAGTTACAGTCTTTGTAGCATCATCATAACTTACCTTTGCATCTAATGATACACCTACAGCAGCTACAGACAGCATCGTACGACCGTCTTGAATATACGGTGCAGAATCAAATGTCTGCGTCCTGCTGATTCCGCTTGTTATGATAGTGAAGTCGGTTTTCCCTATAACAAACTGTCCTGTGAATTTAGCAGTTCCTTCAATAGGAGTTTTTGTAGTAGCGTTAAACAGTACAACTTCTCCTAACTTGGTTTCATTAGATTTTCCATAGTTTAGCATTATATTTCCTTTATAATCTCCTACATAACCGAATTGATCAACAGTAACTTTTAAATCATTTATCACTATTTTGGACGGTCTGGAAGAAACATTTGTCACTTCAAACTTAATCACTCCGTCTTTATATTCAAAATTCTTAACTTCAGCATTACCATCTACCACTTCTAATTTACCATTTGTAAATTTTAATCCTTTATACGCAGGATCCACTACTATAGCATGAACTCCTTCCATTATCGATCCTGCTGCCGTTTCTGTGATTTCAATAGATGCTATAGCCTGATCCTGATGTCCCAGTGCTATATTTGTAGGTGTTCCATTGACAACTGCCAGTTTTTGCTCTACCGTAGCTATAGTTATACTGTCCTCTATTTCTCTTCCTTTTAATTTTAGATTTATATCTCCGGCAAATTCTTTATCCGGAACAATATTAAATCTTAATTGCCATTTTCCTTTTCCTTCAGTTTTATCAACTGTAAAATTGATGAACTTGTCTTCTAATTTTACAGTTAGTTTCTTATCTCCACTAACTGACTTAACCGAAAATTTGTTATCATCAACTATAGTCGCATTTTCGATAGAAATTTCATACCCTGTTTGCTGTATCAATGAACCTGCCACAAACTCTTCCAGAGTTAAAACTATTTCTCTCTCTTTTAAATCGCCATAATTAAAACTTTCAATCTTAGATACGGAAATTTTTGCTCCATAGTCTTTTACTTCAGCAATCACTACACTTCTATCTGCTTCTGCTACATCTCCTCTTTGAAATAAAAGTTTCAAATCTCCCTTTTCCACCTTACTATCTACATCAAAATACGGGCTAATTACAAGTTTGTCGATATTATCGGAAGAAAGTAACTTAACAGATAAATCTTTGCCGTCGATATCAGACTCTTTTACAAGTCTTCCGTTTACACGTGTATACTTATTCCAAGTCACTCCGTCTGGAAGTCTAAGTACATAAACCTCATCTGCTTTCCAGTTTGTTTTTTCCGCCTCTTCCAAAGTAATAAGGGCTCCATGCTGTGCTTCTTGATTTCCAACCCAAACCTTGTTGCTTACTTTTACTTTCGTAGCGGCATCAGCTGCAAATGACGGCTGAAAAGGCAACATAGTCACAACTAACGCCATCGCAGTAATTAAAGAAAACATCTTTTTCATAATTCTGGTTCCTCCTTTTGTTTTTTAATTTAAAAAACCTGCTATTACATTATACCCTATATATCTTGTAAAATTACTATAAATAATATTACAATTTTATGACACACAAAACACTGCTCAAGCTTTTTTCTGCTCCAGTTTATCTCTGTAGCTGGGAATTAAAAATTTAATCCTCTGTTCCAGTTCCTGTAAATTTCCATCAAATGCAGACTGAATAATAGCATTCAGACTATTTATAACAAAATCGTCATCTTTATCAAAAGGCTTGCCTACAAAAATCTTTTCGTGCTTCGTCTCAAGTATACCCTCCTCTGCAAGAAGAAGTTCCTCAAACAATTTTTCTCCGGCCCTAAGTCCTGTAAATTCTATATTGATATCTTCATAAGGCTCAAATCCGGAAAGTCTGATTAAATCCTCAGCCAGATTAACTATCTTTACAGGCTCTCCCATATCCAGAATAAAAATTTCTCCCCCTCTGGCCATAGAACCTGCTTGAAGTACCAACTGCACTGCCTCCGGTATCGTCATAAAGTATCTGATGATATCAGGATGAGTAACGGTTACAGGACCACCTTTTTCTATCTGTTTCTTAAAAAGCGGAATAACACTTCCGTTACTCCCCAAAACATTTCCAAATCTCACTGCCACATACTCGGTCTCGTATCTTTTATTCATATTCTGAATTACAAGCTCTGCAAGTCTTTTACTCGCTCCCATTATATTTGTAGGGTTCACGGCTTTGTCGGTAGAAATAAGTACAAATCTCTTAACCTCATATTTCCCTGCTATCTCAGAAACATTTCTTGTGCCTACAGTATTGTTCTTTATAGCCTCAAACGGACTATCTTCCATAAGCGGTACATGCTTATGTGCCGCCGCATGAAACACCATTTGCGGTCTATATTTTGAAAAAACTTCATCCAGCCTGTTTATATCTCTGACAGAGCCTATAAGAACTTTTAGTGGAAGTGCCGGATATCTTGATTTTAGTTCATTTTGAATATCATATGAAGAATTTTCATATATATCAAAAATAATCAGAAGTTTCGGAGAAAAGTCGGCTATCTGTCTGCAAAGTTCCGAACCTATAGAGCCTGCTCCACCTGTCACGATTATGATTTTATCCTTAATATCTTCAGTCACCTGAGTGTTATCAAGAGATATAGTATCTCTTCCCAGCAAGTCACCTATCTCTACATCTCTGATTTTTTTTATGTCTACCTGTCCGTCTATTATTTCATATATACCCGGCAGAATTTTCATTTTTATGCCAAAGCCTTTATAAAGTTCTATAATCTCTTTTCTTCTTTTATTCGTAGTCGACGGCATTGCTAAAATTATCTCATCTACGTCATCTAAAAACCTTACCCCTGAATTTATATCTGATACTATAGGAATTCCATTTATTTTTTTCCCTATTTTATTTACATCATCATCTACAAATCCGACCAACACCTTATTCATCTCAGAATTTTTGAGGAGTTCTTTAGCCGTCATAACTCCAGCCTCTCCGGCACCTATGATCAGCACCTTCGATAGAGGTCTGTTTAATTTGACTGATTGCAACTTTCCCATCTCTATACGCCTTAAAATCCTGTACGAAAATCTAAGCCCTCCTACAAAAAAAACAACAGTAAACATATTTATAATATAAAAACTTCTGGGCATATTTACATCAAGCAACAAAAATGCGATATATACAGCTATATTCGACCAAAATGCTGCAAGCGAGATAGATATCATCTCGTTAATACTTGCATATCTCCATAAACTTCTATATAACCCAAACAAGTAAAAAATCGCAAGTATAATGAACGTATAAATCACAAAGTAGTCTATAAAAGTAGCCTTATATCCTATATTTGTTCCCGAAATGTTAAAATCAAATCTAATCTCTAAGGCGAGCAGACCTGCCAGATTTATCAGCATTGCATCTACAAATAGCAACATCAGCCTTCTTACCAAGTTATTTGAAAGAAATTCTTTCATAGCCACCTCCTTATCTACTCTAAATATTATACATCATTTGAAAAATTCTTCAAAGTATACAAAGCTCTTTATCCGCCTTATTTAAAACTTCGCACCCGTCTTCAGTAACCAGCACTAAATCCTCTATCCTCACTCCTACCTCTCCTCTTAGATATATCCCCGGCTCTATAGAAAATATCATTCCCGCTTCCACCCTGTCAGTATTTGTAGCAGAAACATCGCCATACTCATGAACATCTATTCCTATCAAGTGCCCCGTTCTGTGAGTGAAATATTCTTTGTAACCTTTAGATGCTATATAATCTCTGGCAGCGGCATCTATATCACAAAATCTAGCCCCGGGTTTAACAGTATTTATAGCCCTTTTATTTGCTTCAAGCACAATTTCAAACACTTCCCTTGACCTCTCGCTTGCCTCTTTTAAAAACACTGTTCTTGTCATATCTGAACAATATGAATCTTTCACACAACCTATATCAAGTATTATGCTGTCTCCTGCCTTGGCGATATCGTCGGTGTTTTCGTGATGCGGGTCTGCCCCGTTTGCTCCAAAAGCTATGATAGGCTCAAACGAAAACCCGTCAGCACTCAGTTCTTTATAAATTCCTTGAAGAACCTGCATAAGTTCTTTCTCGCTATATCCTTTGGTCAGTTCTTTTTTCAATCTCTCCATCGCCAAATCATTAAGTCTAGATGCCTCTCTCATAAAATTCTTTTCTTCTTCATCTTTAATCATTCTGACCCTGTCTACGATTAAAGAACCGTTTACATATGAACTTCCCGCTTTTAGGTTCATAAGTTCAATCAAAAATCTAGACGGCCAATTTTTATCTATCCCTACAGCCTTGTCCTTTAGCACTGCTTTTGACAAAATCTCTACGGCATTTTGAGTGTCATCAAACCAAACTATCTCCACTCCCAAGTCTTCAGTTACGGGAAACAGTCTGTTTATAAAAAGCTTATGCTCTCCTCTTATACTGATATAAAGAGCCAGCATTCTCTCTCCCGGATGAATCCACTTCCCTGTCAAATAAAAAATAGATGAAGGGTCTGAAATTATCATCTGCTCCAGATTTTGTGCTTTCATTTGTTTTAGTATGCTTTCTAACCTGTTTAGTTTCATAATCATATCTCCTCTGAAAATTATTTTATATGACATAACACCTGTCTAAATTCATAAAATTACTTCCTGATTTCTCATTTTATTTTACCACAATATTAAATTGATTTTTCACTTAAATAAAACTTACATCCAGAGAGCAAGTTGCATTTGACAGTGTAAATTGCCTTAAATAAAAAAAGAAGAAGCAAAACTTCTTCCTTTTGTGGCATTACATATTAAACTATCACTTCTTTAATTAGTTTGCATCAGGAACATCTATCTCATCACTGATTATTTTAGCAGTAAGTTCATTAACCTTGGCTTTAGTTTCCTCAGATACAAGCTGTGGCATATCCTCTGTTCCGTACGATATTTTAACACCGTTTTGCTCCACTCCATACTCAAATACTTCTCCTGCTTGTACACTTCCTGCCTTAATTTTTTCTAAAGTTTCATAAATAGAAATGTCCACGCCCTTAATCATACTTGCTATAATTACATCAGGGTTGATATATCTTTGGTCAGAGTCCACACCTATAGCAAAATTTCCTGTATCTTTAGCTGCCTCAAATACTCCCTCGCCTGTTTTCCCCGCAACTTGAAACACTATATCCACACCTTTAGCATACAGTGCAAGTGCACTTTCTTTGCCTTTTGCAGGGTCTTCAAAATCTCCCGCATAAATAGTTTCAACTACTATATCAGGATTGATATACTTCGCTCCTGCCTCATATCCTACTTGGAAATTTCTAATTACAGGTATGTCCACTCCACCTACCATACCTATCTTTCCTGTTTTAGACTCCATAGCTGCAAGTGCTCCGGCTAAGAAAGAGCCTTCATTTTCATCATAATCTATACAGATGATATTATCTACACCTTCAATAGTGTTATCTATATAGATATACTTTTTATCAGGAAACTCAGCTGCTACTTCTTGGATCACATCATAAAACTCAAATCCCACTACTACCACCACATCGCTTGAAGTAGATGCCTGAACCAGCTGATCTGTGTACAAAGTAGGGTCGTTCTTACACTCTAAAACCTTTGACTCTACACCCAGTTTCTCAACTGCCATCTGTACACCCTCGTTACTTGAGTCATAAAAAGAACGATCACCCAGCCCTCCTGCCAGCACTAAAGCTACTTTAAGACCCGTAGTCTCCGATGATGCCTGTTCTTGCGACTGTTCAGTCTGTCCGGTAGGCTGCTTACCGGCACAACCTACAAGTACCATAGCCATAATTAAAAACATACTTACAAATCCAAATACTTTTTTCTTCAATTTTCTCTCCTCCTTATGTACACTATTAAAATTAATCTTATGCCGCTCAGAGTTATTATAACAGAACTCCGCTGTATTTACTTACTTTATTTTAGTTTTTATTTTTGAAGCTAGTAAATCTATTTCATCTATTTTCATATACAAAATTATCACTGTATATACGATTGCACCAATTGCAATTGCAGATAATAGCGATTTTGACTGAGACATTACCCCTGATAAATAATTAAATGAAATTTTTGATATTGCTCCCATTACTAATGAAGTTATCATAATTTTTGCGAATACTATACTCATTTTTTTTATACCTATAGAACCTATTTTTTTTCTAAGTCCTCTGAATAATAATAGTGATGTAAAAATTGCAGATATTGATGTTGCTAAAGCGAGTCCTCCAATTCCCAAATATTCAGAAAGTATGATATTGAGAAAAATGTTTAAAAACATCCCTATCGTAGCATTAATCACAGGAGTTTTAGTATCTTGCAAAGAGTAAAACACTCTTGATAAAACTTCTCTAATTCCAAATCCTATCATTCCAACAGAGTAGTAAAACAATGCTATGGAAGTCATTTCTATAGCATTTATATCAAATTTTCCTCTTCCAAAAAGCAAAACTATAATATCTTCGCTGTAAATCATTGCACCAACTGTAATTGGAACAACACAAATAATTATTATATTTATAAATTCTGTTAAAGATTTTTTTATTTCATCATAATTATTTTTACTTGCATATGATGATATTGTAGGATACATAACGGTAATAATTGAAGTAACAAATATCCCCTGAATAAACAGATTTAATCTATCTGCATAATTTAATGCTGATATTCCACCCTCAGCCAATGATGACGCTATTGTTCTGTCAATTAAAGTATTTACTTGATTTACAGATATCCCTATTATTGCCGGAAGTGCAATACTTATAGTCCTCAAAAGTCGTTCATCTTTTAAATTTATTAAAAAATCATATTCAAAATTATTTTTTTTAATAAAAGGCACCAAAAGAATAAATTGAGCAACTGCTCCTAATAATGCCCCATATGCAAGTATATTTTGATTATATTTTGATGCATAGTATATTGAAATAATCATTATAATGTTTAACGGAAAGCCTATAAGTGCCGGTATAATATATTTTTTTTTTATTTGTAAATATCCGCTAAATATTGAAATCAGTGCAGTAAAATACATTCCAAACATACTTATTTTTGTAAAAATTACAGCTATCCTCAATGTTTCTCCGTAAAAACCCATAGCAAAAAGCTTTACTATATTTTCTGTAAAAAAAAGACCTGTAATTAAAATAAATGTTATTAGTAATAAAATTACATTTGTAAAGTTACTTGTAAATTTTGAGGCTTCTAAATCACCCTCTTCATCAAGTACTCTACTTTGCATAGGTATATAAGCTGTCATAATTCCTGACCCTACAAACCCAAATATAACACTTGGTATAGTCATAGAAACTAAATACGCATCACTTATACTTGAGGCTCCAAAAAAATACGATAGTGTTATGTCTCTACTAAAACCTAAAAATTTTGACACCAAAGTTATTAACATTATAATAAAAGCAGTTTTCTTCATATTCTAATTCCTCAAGCAAACTGAATTTTCAACACCTATTTATCTGATAATATCGATGTAATATTATCTTTGACTAGCCTTAATTCATTTATTTTATTATACAAATACTCAGCAATTACCTGCATCAACTCAAAATCTCTTTCACTGTCTATATCTAAAATTCCGGTGTCAAGCATTTTAACAATATCACATTTTGAATCAAATATTCCTTTACCTTTTATCAAAAGTTCAGGAGAAATCGCATACATTGATGCATTCATATCATATATATCGGGAGCTTCTTGTCTGGCATTATAGTCTGATTTTATTACCCTTTCATATCCGTCAACTGTCTCCATAACCATATTAAAATAAGGATTCCTTCGTGATTCTGTAACAGAAAAAACCGTATCTGCACCAGAATTTATTTTCTTTTCTATCAATTCTTCTAAATTGCTTAATGTTCTTAATGGTGAAGTTATATCTAAATCAACAATAAAATCATAATCTTTATTCAATCTCATTTTCATTGTTGAATAACTGTTTTGTATTACACGTATCTTCGGAGTACTGTCTTGACTCAAATCAGCAGATCTTTCTATTATATTTACTTTCATATTAAGCTTATCATTAAAAAAACTTATTAAATCCTTACTGTCTGTATTTAAAACAATATCACAATCATACTGCACATTTTTTTTAATAAATAAATCTATTATTGATGCTGTGTAAAATGGTAATGGAAAACCTAAAAACTCCTTTATATTTTTGTTTTTAACTCCCTTAGATCCAGCTCTTCCACATATAGTAAAAAGTATATTCACTGTATTTTCCCATCCTTTGCAATTTTAAGTGATTCTAATGCAGTAAAAATATCATTATCATTTTTTTTCCCTTTTTCTATCATATCAAAAAAATGTTCTATCTCTTTAATTTGATAAGAATCTCTTTCTTCTTTAAATTTAATAATTCTATCTGCCTCTAAATACCTAATTTCACTGTTAGACATATCAGCAATTATAGTTTCTTCATCTGTGAATAACTGCAATTCCCTAATTGTCTTTCTTCCAAAGTAATCTAAATGAAGTTCTGCCAACATATTATCATATTTTGCAATATAAATTGATAAATCATCACTACTAATCTCTAAATTTGAGAACTTTCCACGATAATTTACAACTTCTTTCGGTTTCCCGAACAAATACATTATATAGTCCCACTCATGTATCAAATCAATCGATACTCCTCCACCTTGTTCTATATTGGCACTATAAGTCTTTCTATAATCTACATTAGGTCTCCAATTCGGAAGATAACTGGAACATATTGCTCTTAAACTATGGACTTTAGCTATGTCTATATTATTTTTAATATACTGTATGACCTTACAATATCTCAATGGGCAGGCAACATAATATATACCATCTTCCTTTAAATCCAGTTCTGATACTCTTAAATTAGTTCTATCGAATACTGGCTTTTCTATA
>JBHASY010000133.1:0-7099 GCA_041831635.1 Acetoanaerobium sp.
AAGAAAAAAGCTCATCAGTCAGCAGAAACAGGAGGAACGAAAAAAGAGAAATAAAAAAACCACCTCATAGACAGTCAATAATGGATATTGGAAAGACAAAATATGCTGTAAGCCTGCATTTTAAGCAAGGTACAGGGGAAACATACAAGGATAAAATACTAAAGCTAATCAAGAGAGAAACAGAGAAGATATAAATTTATCAAAGAAATTTTGTTTATGTCCTTGACAAATCTTCCCAAATGCAACAGACAGCCGGACTAAATCCACGCTGCCTGTATTTAAGTTTTCCAGTCTGTAAATGATTACCTAGTAGACCTATTTTTTATACCCTGACAATTTCCGGAAAGTTCGCAAATAAAGCACGATTACTAACGCCAAAGACAGCAAATCAGCTATCGGCTGAGCCCACGCCAGACCGTTAATCCCAATCAAAGCCCGAAGAACAAACAACATAGGGATATAAATCAGTCCCTGACGGCTGAGGTTAATAACAAGAGCTTCTGTGGCAACTCCCATCGCCTGAAGTGAATTTGCCAACACATAATATATTCCAAATAAAATACTCGTGGACAGCAGAATTCGAGCAAAACGCAATGCGTAATCATAGGCATCCGGTGTAGAGAGAAAAACTGACACAATTTTTCCTGTGAAGATATAACAGATAACGGTGAGCAGAGCACTCAGGCAAAAAGCAAAAATCAGGGAAAAATTCATTATTTTTTTGAAACGCTCCCACAAATCGGCACCCACACAGTAGCCCAGCAACGGTTGAACTCCTTGCCCGAGACCGATACACACCATCCCGGTCATCATAGTGACCTTCATGGCAACGCCTATTCCTGCCAGTGCCATATCGTCATAGCCCGTCATCATAGCGTTTACGATAATCTGAGACACACTCATCAGCAGACTTCCCAGTGCCGCAGGGACGCCGATGGCAAGCACGTTTTTGCAAACGCCTTCTCTTATTGTGAAATATTTTGGGCGAATGGAAAGGGCAGATTTTCCACGAAGAAAATAGACGAGATAGTAAAGTGCCCCGGCTACGTTACCGATTACTGTGGCAATGGCTGCTCCGGCGATCCCCCAATCAAAGGTCAGAATCATCACAGGATCAAGTATTATGTTCAGCAGGTTGCCTATGAACTGTCCCGCCATGGCTCGGGTAGACTGTCCCTCCGCCCGAATCACATTTGAGTAGCAGGTGGAAATCAGCACAAAAGGTCCGCAGAGAGAAACAATGCTAAGATAAGTTTTTGCAGGCTCCCACGTGTCGACGCTGGCACCTACCAGTTCCAGTAGTCGGTTCATAAACAGCAGGGATATCGCCGACATGGCAACGCCCACTACCACACAAGCCCACATACAGAAAGAGCTGACTTTTTTCGCATACTCCGTTCTGCCTTCTCCCATCGCCCGAGAGATAACAGAAGTCCCTCCCATACCAAAAATGCTTCCCACCGACATGAACAGCAGGAAAATGGGGGTTGCCAGAGATACCGCCGCCACCAGAATATCATTATGGGTCTGGCCGATAAAAAAAGTGTCTGCCAGATTATAAATAAGGGTCATGAGCATAGCCACCATTGCCGGAACTGCATTTTTCAGTACCGCTTTTGGAACCGGAGCAGAGTGGAAAGTATCCAGTGGCTTTGAGTTTTTCATTGTAAAATCCTCCTTTAATTAAAAAGCAAACTATCGATAGTAAGCTATTGATATAAGGTGTTTAAATCCGCCTGATTGCGGGCGGATGATTATTGCAGATTGTCCCGAACTTTCAACAGCAGAGTATGAAAAATAGAACGCTCCGCATCTGTAAGTCCGGAAAGAATAGTCTCCTCTGCCTGAGCCATGCTGACCTTTGCCTCTCGGCAACAGGCTCGCCCCATGTCAGTAATTTGCACCCGTTTCACACGCTTGTCCTGAGGATCGCCCATAGCATACAGCATTTTCTTTTGCTCCAATCTGGAAACAATGCCTGCCATAGTGGATTGAGCAACATGAATGGCGGCTTCCAGTTCTTTGAGAGTCATAAAACCGCTCTCTGCGCCATAAAGAGCCAGTAACACCCCAAACTGAGCCATAGTAATGTCATGCGGTCTCATGGTGTTATTAGCCTGCTTTTCCAGAGAATCGTGAATTTGTTTAATGAGTGAGCCACAAGTATTGGAATCAATCATAATAAGCCCTCCTTTGTAGTTATATATAATAGCACGCTTTCATTTTTCTGTCAATAGTTAATACTGATTTTTGAACACACTCGATTTCCAATACCTTTCGTTCTTTACCCTACTCACGATACTGCTCAAAATTTTAAAAGTTAGCTGTTTTGAGATATGGATTCGCTTTTTCTTGCAAGATTACTCCAAAAAGTGCTATCTACTGTGCAGTAGGTAAAATAAAAAGTGTTCCGGTATATCTTTGCGGATGTTATTTGTTAAGTATTTTTGAGAAATACACAAAATAAAGTTGCAAATTGAGTTTTTTGCGTGTTATACTACTATTCGCAAGGAGGCGAAAACCTTGAAACAGGAAATTACATTTACAGCAAAACAGGTCGGTAAATATCATCATAAAAAAGAAACTCTAAGTATATATATCCACATTCCGTTTTGCCTTAGCAAATGCTCTTACTGTGACTTTATTTCTTTTGCAAATATAAATTCACTTCATAAACCATATATAGATGCTCTACTAAAAGAAATCTCCCTGTACAAATCCGTCATAAATAACAATCAAATAGCTACAGTATTTATAGGTGGCGGAACACCTACCAGTCTAAGTGACGATTTATTTTTACGTTTGATTAAAGGCATCGACGAAGTATTAGCGCTAAATTGCAATTCAAAAAATATAGAATACACTGTAGAAGCAAACCCTAAAACTATAACAGCTCAAAAAGCCTCTACCATGAAAGACTACAACATAAACAGAGTAAGCCTCGGACTTCAGTCTGCAAATGAAACGGAACTAAAAATATTAAATCGAATTCACAACTTCAAAGACCTTGAAGACTCTGTAAATATTTTAAAAAACAATGGCATAGACAACGTCAATATAGACTTGATGTATGCTATACCAAACCAAACTCTTAAATCATTTAAAACCACTCTTCATAAGGTATTAGCATTAAATCCTGCACATATATCATGCTACTCCTTAATACTGGAAGAAGGTACTTTGATTTATGAGCTTTATAATAAAAATAAAATTTCTTTTCCTACAGAGAACGAAGATATTTCTATGTATGAACTCGCAGTAAATAAACTTACATCATCAGGTTACGAACATTACGAAATATCTAATTTTTCCCTTCCCGACAAAAAATGTAGTCATAATATAACTTATTGGAAAGTTATGCCTTACTTAGGTTTTGGAGTTTCCGCACATTCATTTTATGACAAATACAGATATTCAAATACAAACAGTATAGATGAATATATAGATTTGCTGTCAAAAAACAGTCTGCCTATAAAAAATAAAGAACTTATAGATGATACTATGGCCTTTGAAGAGTGGATATTTTTAAGACTGAGAATGAAAGAGGGAATAAAATTCGAGGATATAAACTTGAGATTTAATATTGATTTTTTAGATAAGTATAAATCAAAACTCGACAAACTTTCGAGCGAAGGACTTGTAATTTATGACGAAAAAAAAATAAGCCTTACGTTAAAAGGCTTTGAACTTAGCAATTATGTTTTCTTGGAAATCTTAAATACATAACTTAGGTGAAATATCGTAATCAGGCATTATCCATACAGCATATTATATTTTATCTTTCTACTTAACAGAATTCAATCCAAAAATACTCATATCCAATTTCTATACTGCCAGATAAAATACATAAAATCCTGCGAACAATATAAATATTGCTAAAACATTTTTTAAAGTATTAGCAATATTTATATATTTAGGTTGTGTGAGAAGTCTGTTTAATGTGGATACAGATACCCCTGCAATAATCACAAGTACACTATTTCCTATACTGTAAGCCAATAGCATAAATCCCCCAAGTACAGGATTCCCCCTGCTTGCTACAAAAGAAAGAATTGCTGCAAGCACAGGTGTAGCACAAGGAGAAGCTGCAAACCCGCCAAACAGTCCAAGCGTAAATATCCCAAACAGTCCCTTTTTCACAGGTTTTTCTTCTATACTGCACACATTTTCCTGTTTTTTAAAACTTAAAATACCTAATATATTCAAACTGCTTACTATCATAATAATTGCCAATACCAAATAGATCAGCTTTCCATATCTTGAAAAAACCATTCCCACATATGCTGTCAAAAATCCCAACACAATAAATGTTATACTAAGACCTAAAGTAAATACCAAAGAATATAAAAGACCTTTTTTTCTATCGGATATTTGACTATTTCCCATATACCCTACAACTAAAGGGATTGTAGTTAATACGCACGGGCTGAAAGCTGATATAACTCCTGCTAAAAAAGCTATTGGAACAGCCATATATATATGCTCCAACATAAACTCAGAAATCATCTGAAGAACAGCTTCCATTACTGCATACCCGCTTCCACTAACATTTTTTCTATATCTTCAAGAGTAGTTACTCCCTGAGTTCTTGACTTAATCACTGCATCTTTATCTAAAAATACCAAGGTAGGCACTACTTTTACATTATAAGCCATCGCTAAAGGAAAATTTTCCTGTAGGTCCAGGTTCACAACAACCACATTCGCTTTTCCATCAAATTTAACCTTTGCCTCTTCTATGGTAGGCTTCATATAGTCACAAACAGGACAAGTCGATGTAGTAAACTCTACAAATGTAGGATATCCGTTTTCTATCGCCTCATCATAAGATTTAGTTGTTGTTTCTGCATTTGAATTCAAAATATTTTTATTGAAATAAATAGTTGCCAATGCTCCTATCACAAGAACTATTACCAAAATTTTAATAGTTTTATTCATATATACACCTCTTTATCGTTTTTTTGAATATATAGATATTATCTTTAATTATACCAAAAAAGTGCATATTTTGAAAACAAAATTTATTTATCCAATTTCAGCACTGACATAAACGCTTTTTGAGGAACCTCGACATTTCCTATTTGCCTCATTCTTTTCTTACCTTCTTTTTGCTTTTCTAGAAGTTTACGCTTTCTACTTATATCTCCGCCGTAACACTTCGCAAGCACGTCTTTTCTGTATGCACTGATAGTCTCTCTTGCTATTACCTTTGTTCCTATCGCCGCCTGTATAGGCACAGGAAACTGATGTTTAGGAATTTCATCTTTTAGTTTTTCGCACATCGCTCTTCCTCTTGACTGAGCGGTGCTTTCATGAACTATGAATGAAAGTGCGTCTACCTGTTCTTTATTTATTAAGATATCAAGCTTAACAAGTTTTGCCTCTTTATATTCTTTAAATTCATAATCTAATGAACCATATCCTTTCGTTCTGGACTTTAACGAGTCGAAGAAATCATATACTACTTCATTCAACGGAATTTCATAGTGAAGTGTAACTCTTCTGGTATCGAGGTATTCCATATTGAGCATAGTTCCTCTTCTTTCTTGAGCCAGTTCCATTACAGGTCCTACATAATCGGTAGGTACTATTATATCCGCCTTTACTATAGGCTCTTCTATATGGTCAATCTCCTGTACGACAGGAAGATTCGTAGGATTTTGTATCATAAGTACCTCCCCGTCCGTTTTTACTACTCTAAAGAGTACGGACGGTGCAGTAGTAATCATATTCAAATCAAATTCTCTTTCCAGTCTTTCTTGGATTATTTCCATATGAAGAAGCCCTAAAAATCCACATCTGAATCCAAAGCCTAATGCCGCTGAGGTTTCCGCCTCAAATTCTAAAGCCGCATCGTTTACTTGTAGCTTTTCTAAAGCATCTCTGACATTTTCATATTTTTCTCCCTCTGCCGGATAAATTCCGCAATAAACCATAGGAGTTGCTTTTTTGTACCCCGCAAGAGGATTTGCAGTAGGATTTTCAGCCAGTGTAATAGTGTCCCCTACCCTTGAACTTCTGATATCTTTGATAGAGGCAGCTATATAACCTACATCTCCTGCCATCAAATCTTCTACAGGAATATGAGTCGGAGAAACAACACCTACTTCTGTAACCTCAAATACCTTTTGTGTGTTCATCATCTTTATTTTATCGCCTTTTTTAACTCTGCCTTCAAATATCCTAACATAGGAGATTACCCCTTTATACGAATCGTAGTAGGAGTCGAAGATAAGAGCCTTAAGCGGAGCATTCTTATCTCCCTTCGGTGCAGGTACTTTATGCACTATCGCCTCCAGAACATCTACTATATTTATTCCGTCTTTTGCTGAAATAAGAGGTGCCTCAGAGGCATCAAGTCCTATTATATCCTCTATTTCTGTCTTGATTTCATCAGGTCTTGCACTAGGCAAGTCTATTTTATTGATTACAGGTATTATCTCTAAATTCTGCTCCAATGCCAAGTACACATTTGCAAGAGTTTGTGCTTCGACCCCCTGAGCTGCATCTACTATAAGAAGTGCACCCTCACAAGCTGCCAAAGATCTTGACACCTCGTAATTAAAATCCACGTGACCCGGAGTGTCTATCAGATTAAAAAAATACTCCTGTCCGTCTTTTGCTTTATACACCAGTCTTATAGACTGAAGTTTGATAGTGATACCTCTTTCTCTTTCTAAATCCATATTGTCCAGAAGCTGAGATTTCATATCTCTGGACTGCACCAGTCCGGTATCTTCTATAAGTCTGTCAGCCAGTGTAGACTTTCCATGATCTATATGGGCAATGATACTGAAATTTCTTGTACGACTTTGTCTATCCAAGTCCTTATTCCTCCTTATAAAATAACTTTCTTTTTATAAATTTATATTTATAAAATGGCAAAAGTATAAATTTTGTAAAGTTTTATATACACGAGTAAATCCATATTTTTACAAAGCAAGCACTGTTTTTTCGTTGTATGGTATATGTTTGTGTATAAATTTTTGTAATCTACAAATTATCATTTGTAAAATGATAATAAGGATAATTTACAGGCAAATTCAAGATTTGTAAAATAATCTAAGGATAATTTACAGGCAAATTCTAATTTGTAAAAT
>JBHASY010000134.1:0-12867 GCA_041831635.1 Acetoanaerobium sp.
AACTACTTTCGCATCTGAATGGTGCGGGTGAAGGGAGTCGAACCCCCACGCCGTTAGGCGCTAGATCCTAAGTCTAGTGCGTCTGCCAATTCCGCCACATCCGCATATGGTGGGCCCAACAGGGCTCGAACCTGTGACCCCCTGCTTGTAAGGCAGGTGCTCTCCCAGCTGAGCTATGAGCCCAAAATGGTGACCCCTAGGGGAATCGAACCCCTGTTACCGCCGTGAAAGGGCGGTGTCTTGACCGCTTGACCAAGGGGCCATACCTTGGTGATCCATCCGCGACTCGAACGCGGGACACCCTGATTAAAAGTCAGGTGCTCTGCCGACTGAGCTAATGGATCGTTAGTTGGCACTCGTATACTATATCAAAATCAAAAGGTATTGTCAACAAAAAAAACAAAAATCTCAAAGAGATTTTTGCTTAGAAAAAAGATGATCTCATAATAGTCTGGTCTCTTCTAGGTCCTACAGAAATAATCTTAACAGGAACCTCTATAAATTCTTCTATAGTCTTGATATACTCCTTTGCATTTTCAGGCAAGTCCTCATAAGTCTTAACCTCTGTAATATCTCCTTTAAATCCTGCTATTTCTTTATACACAGGTTTTGCCTTTTCTAAATCTCCCAGATATGCGGGAAAATCTGTAGTTATTTTCCCATCTATTTCATAACCTATACAGATTCTAAGAGTTTCAAAATCCGAAAGTACATCGAGTAACATAAGCGAAATAGCAGTAAATCCGTTAATCATAGAAGAATATTTAAGCACCACTAAATCAAGCCATCCGCATCTTCTGGCTCTTCCTGTAGTAGTTCCGTATTCATGGCCCTTTTCACGAATTAAATCTCCTGTAGCATCTTCAAGTTCAGTCACAAAAGGTCCTTTTCCAACTCTTGTCGTATAGGCTTTTGTAATACCTATGACTTCGTTTATTCCCTTGCAAGATACTCCACTTCCTACTATAAAACCTCCTACTGTAGGATGTGAAGAAGTGACATAAGGATAAGTTCCAAAATCAAGATCCAGCATAGAGCCTTGTGCTCCCTCAAACAAAACATTTTTATCGGCTTTTATAGCCTCATTTATGATTTTTTCCGTATTATCTACATATTTTGCAAGTTTTTTCGCATATTCTTTGTATTCATCAAATATTTCATCATATCTTATAGGCTCAGCATCGTATATCTTAGTGATAATCTCATTCTTCTTTTCTAATTCTTGTCTTAATCTTTCTGCAAAAATATCTTCTCTTACAAATTCAAGTGCCCTTATTCCAACACGTTCAGCCTTATCCATATAACAAGGTCCTATGCCTTTTTTAGTAGTTCCTATATCCATAGATCCTCTTTTTTCTTCTAATAAAGCATCCATAGTTTTGTGATAAGGAAGTATGATATGCGTACGCTCACTGATTTTAATACTTGAGGTATCAACACCACGAGCTTCGAATTTTTCGATTTCTTCCAGAAATACTTTCGGATCTAACACCACACCGTTTCCTATTATGTTTACAGCCTTTGGATTAAGTATCCCTGACGGAATTAGATGAAGAGCATATTTTTCATTATCAACCACTACTGTATGTCCAGCATTGTTTCCACCTTGTGCTCTAACTACAACATCAGCACTTTTTGCTAAATAATCTATTATTTTTCCTTTTCCTTCATCTCCCCACTGAGAACCGATAATAGCTATACCAGACATAAACTCCTCCTACATATTTCGTAATAAGTCGAACTAAACAAGTAATATTCTATCAAATATTCGTATTTATAGCAACCTCAGTTTTTCTTAAG
This sequence comes from Acetoanaerobium sp., assembly GCA_041831635.1. GTDB lineage: Bacteria > Bacillota > Clostridia > Peptostreptococcales > Filifactoraceae > Acetoanaerobium. The sequence goes on from JBHASY010000134.1 coordinate 1,801, forward strand.
ATTTATTGCAAATAAAATTCATAACCTGTTCAATATGAGTCATAGTCCCAATTAAAGTAATTATAATGACAAAATTTTATATTTGAACCCTCACTCATATGTTGGCAATTTATTTTTTTTAATATTAGTATTTGCGGGTTTTAGTATTATTTTTACAAAAATATAAAAATTTTTTTATTTTCCTCTTGACTAAATCAAAAATATCCACATTATCCACAAATAATTATACCTATTCTGTGGATAATGTGGATATTTTCATCTTATAGTATAAAACTTCAATCATTTTTCTTTTTTTTCTAAAATATTTTCTTATATGTTTATATTCCTCATCTTCTAAAGGATTTACTTTCGGATTCATAAATTCTCCAAAATGCTGAGAATATTTTTGAAATCCTACTTTTTCATAGGACCTCATAGCTCTTTCATTGTAAGCTGCTACTGTTAGTATCATTTTCTTATATTTAAGCTCTTTAAAATACCATCTTAATAATATGGAGATCGCCTCACTGCCATAACCTTTTGAAAGCCTGTCCGGATTAAATACTATTCCCATTTCAGCTCTTTTAAAGAGCCAATTTACATTTCTAAGAGAAATATAACCTACCATCTGTCCCTGCCTGTCAAAAACACTAAAACACCGCTTTAGTCCTTTGGTTTTAGTCTCAAACCAGTCCTGCCTTTCTTCTTTATCCATATAGGGAAAGTTATAATCGTAAAAAAGCAAGTCTTCGTGTAATGGCCAGTGAATCATCTTTTCCACATCTTCTTCTCGCATAGACCTTACTCTTACTTTCTTTCCCCAGAGAACAATCTTATCATCCATAGGTTACTCCCTCATATGAGATATATTGTGAAATAATTGAAACTGCCCTAACCAAGTCAATTGAATAGTTCCTACTTCTCCATGCCTGTGCTTTGAAATGATAACCTCTGCGATATTTTTCTGGTCAGAATCGTCGTTATAATATTCATCTCTATATAAAAACATAACGAGATCCGCATCTTGCTCTATCGCTCCCGATTCTCTAAGGTCTGAGAGCATAGGTCTTTTATCTGAACGTTGCTCAGGTGCACGAGATAGTTGAGACAGTGCCACTACAGGGCATTCCAATTCCTTTGCCAGTATCTTAAGTGAACGTGATATTCTTGATATTTCCTGCTGTCTGCTTTCTCCTTTTGCATCAGATTCCATAAGCTGAAGATAGTCTATCAAAACCATATCAAGGCCTCTTTCTATCTTCAGTCTTCTGCATTTTGACCTAAGTTCCGCCACAGTCAGACCCGGAGTATCGTCGATATGAATATTCGTCTTTGAAAGAACCTCCATAGCTGTTATTACCTTTGGCCATTCTTCTTCGTCCAGATTTCCGTTTTTCAACTTGTTTAATTCCACCTTGCTCTCTGAGGCTATCATCCTTTGTATAAGTTGTTCTTTACTCATCTCCATAGAAAATAAAGCCACTTTCCTATTGTCCTTCAGTGCAGCATTGTGAGCGATATTCAGTGCAAATGCAGTTTTTCCCATAGCAGGTCTTGCAGCTATCAGAACTAAGTCGGTTTTTTGAAGTCCGTTCGTTTTTCTGTCTAAATCTATAAATCCTGTAGATACTCCTGTAATACTTCCCTTGTTCTTATATAGGTCTTCAAGTATCTCGTAAGCATTCATAAGCACCTGTGAAATAGCCACCGGTCCTCTTTGATTTTTAGACTGAGATATGTCAAATATACTTTTTTCAGCCTGTTGCAACAGATCTGATACTTCATCTTCTCCTGAATAACTTCTTTCCATTATAAAGCCGGAGGCTTTTATGAGTTTGCGAAGCACAGACTTTTCTTTTACGATCTCGGCATATTTACTTATGTGGCGAGTGAAGTCAGGAACAGTAAGAAGTCCTGTAATATAGGTCACTCCCCCCACCATATCGAGAGTGCTTCTCTTTGTCAGGCTATCTGTCAAAGTTATAATATCTATAGGTTCACTTTTTCTATATAGATCCATCATACAGTGAAAAATTTCCTTATGTGCATCCTTATAAAAATCGTCCTCTTTTAGTATATCACTCACTACAAACATAGTTTCTCTATCTATTAAAACACTTCCAAGAACTGATTGCTCAGCCTGAATCGAATGAGGTGGCAATTTTCCCTGCATACTCCTACCTCCAAGTCATTAGTCCTTTTGCTTTACTTCTACACGAAACTCAGCAGTTACGTTTTGATGCAGCTTAACAGGAACTGTATGAGAGCCCAACATTTTTATATGGTCATCCAGCAGGATTTTTCTTTTATCTATCTCGATTTTATACTCTTTTTCAAGTCTTTCAGCTATGTCCTTTGATGTAATAGAACCAAATAGTTTACCCCCGTCTCCTGCTTTTGAATATATAATAACCGTTATATCTTTAAGTCTTTCTGCCAGATCCTTTGCATCTTGCTCTTCTTTTTGTTTTCTTAGAGCCTCAGCGTTTTTTTGTTGTTTCAGATCGTTAATAGAACTGGCTGTAGCCTCTTTTGCTACTCCTTTTGGAATAAGAAAGTTACGTGCATAGCCGTCGCTTACTTCCTTCATTTCTCCTTTTTTAGCTGTTCCTTTAACATCTTTTAAAAATATAACTTTCATCTATTTTTCCTCCTTTAAAAATTCCATTATAAGTTCTTCTACTTTTTCTACCGCCTCTTCGGTCGATACATCTTTAAGCTGAGCACCTGCTGTATCTATATGGCCTCCGCCACCCAGTTTTTCCATCAGCATATGAACATTTACGTCAGCCAGCGACCTAGCACTTATAAACACAACTCCGTCACTTCTTCTTGCAACTGTAAACGAAGCTTTTACCCCTCTTATATTTAGCAGTTCGTCTGCTATCTGAGCAGCTATAAGAGAAGGATTATCCAGATTTTCAGGGCAGGAACTGATTGCTATGCTTCCACCTAAAATCTTGGCTGTTTTTATCCCTTCCGCTTTTACCAGAAAACTGTCTAAATCTCCTTGAAAAAGCTGTTTTACTGCAATAGTGTCGGCACCGAATTTTCTCAAAAATGCAGCCGCCTCAAAGGTTCTAACTCCTGTTTTAAAAGTAAAATTCTTTGTGTCCAGCGTAATTCCTGAAAGCAAAGATTCTGCTATCAAGTTATCTATATACGGTCTGTCCTTTATATACTGAATGATTTCAGTTACCATCTCACTGGCAGATGAGGCATAGGTTTCATGGTATACCAGTACAGCTTTATCTATAAATTCCACACCTCTTCTATGGTGGTCGATCAAAACTATTTTTTCTGAAATTTCAAGTAGGGTAGGATACTCCGTAAAGCTAGGCCTGTGAGTATCTACCACTATCAAAAGCGTCTTATAATTTGTAGCCCTAAGTGCCTCTTCTTTTGAAATAAAAATATGCCTGAAATTTTCACTTGCATTTAATCTGTCATATAGAACATCTATAGATGAATTCGGATGGTCTAATACAATATGTGCTTTCTTGCTAAGCATTTTACAAATTCCATACATACCCATAGCCGAACCTATAGAGTCCAAATCGGGATTATGATGTCCCATAATAATGATGTTTTCACTCTCATTTATCAAATCTCTAAGAGCATGGGCTATTATTCTGGCTTTTACTCTCGTTTTCTTTTCTACAGCCTTTGACCTTCCTCCATAGAATATGGAACGTTCATCTCTTCTTATTACAGCCTGATCTCCACCTCTTCCTAATGCCAAATCCAGCGAAGTTATGGAATTCCTGTAAGTTGAAGAAAGATCGCTTGCCATAGATGCGGCTCCTATGCTTAAAGTAAGCGGTAAGGAATTCCCATGATCTATTTTTCTGATTTCGTCCAGTATAGAAAATTTGTCAGACTCTAAGTCAAGTAAGGCTTTTTCATTCATAAAAGCTATATATTTATCCTTAGTTATCTTTCTAAATGCGCCTAAATACTTATTTACCCAAAGTTTTATAGTTCTTTCCACTTCAGCCTCAATTATAGGTCTTACGTCCTCTGCTGCCGAATCCAACACCTCGTCAAAACTATCTACCTGAAGATTTATAATTACAGGTTTTAGCATTTCATATGAGATTTTTAGTTCATTAAACTCAGTAACATCAAAGAAATAAAGTGCAAATGACTTCTCATGCTTGTCATTTTCTATGATATTGTACTTTATATCAAAGGTTTTACCTCCTATTTGAATATAGGACTGTGAGTCAGAATCCACTGATTTAGTAAGCTTGTCAAGCGCCATAGATGGAATTATTTCTTCGATAGGTATTTCAAGCATATCACTTTGCTTTACAAGTTTGCTGAATTTTCCATTATACCAGGTAAGTCTTCCGTTGTGATTCAGTATACAAAGCGGCAGAGGAAAATCTATAAGGGTCTGCTTTGCAGTTTTATCCATATCCATAGACAGATTTTCTATATATTGCACCCACTGAAGATTTCTTTTTGAACTTATTTTATGGTTATAATAAATCAAATATAAAAGTAATAAAATAGCAAAAGAGCCTATATACAAGTTAAAATAAAACAAAGTCACACTAAGTATTCCTATGATAAGAAGATACGCTTTTGATTCAGGTATACTTATGTTCAGACCGGCTTTCATAGTGTTTCTCCCTCCTTGAGCTATCTTTTTAATTTTCTGAAATTAAACACTGCATCTGTAAATCCGATTATAGATATAAAACTGGACATAGGCAGTAATAAAATCAATATAAAAATATAAATGCTCTTTACACCTTTACTTAACTTAGCGTTTTTCAAAAAGTACCCTATAACTGCTATCCCCTGTAAGAAAAACAGTAAAATAAAAATAGCAGATACGTTTAAAACTAAGGTTTGATAGTAAGTATAATTAAGGTATCCTGACAGCAAAGTAAATAAATAAATAATCAGGACGCCCAGAGAGATATTTCCCGGCATAGAAAATTCCGTAAGACCGGCAACATGATTTTTATCTCCCGTTCTTCGCACTATGAGAGCCGAAATATAATAATTCAAAAACGACATAACCAGAGCAGAACCCAGTATAATAGACGGAAAGAACGACTTAACTGAACTTACTACTTCTTCTACATCAGGCTTTTTTATATTTGGCATATCCTTTATAAGCTGATATTGAACATCAAAAGACTCTCTGAACATCTTAAGCATAATATCCAAAATATCTATACCCAGAAACACCGAAAGAACTTTCATAAAAACCACTGTAGTAAAGGTCATAGCTAAAAATCCATAAAAAACACTTTCAAAAGCAGGGCGTTTTTCCCTCATAAAAAAACCTATGCACACACCCGGAATAAGAAAAATGAGTAAATTAGAAAAAGCTGTTACAGGATGAATAAAAAATCCTAAGATAACGGTAGTCGTCACTGCACTTAATAGTCCGTAATACATTTTATTCCTGTAAGTATTTATAACTATCGGCACAGATGCAAATAACGAAGCAAGCGACAATAACGGTACATACATACCTATCAATACAACTGTAACTCCTATCACCGTGAGAAGTGAGGACTCTATAAGGCTCTTTCTATTAAAATCCATATTTTTCTTTTTAGGCTTTGGTTCTTGCAATAGCATCAACTCCTAAAACAGTCTGTCAAAACATTATATCATAAACTAAATATATTGCAAAAAACCCCAAATCCAAAAGATTTGGGGTTGATATTTTTTAGTCTACAACATATGGCAAAAGTGCTATATTTCTCGCTCTTTTTATAGCTAAAGTGAGTTTTCTTTGAGCTTTAGCCGAAGTACCTGTTATTCTTCTTGGAAGAATTTTGCCTCTTTCAGAGATGTATTTCTTTAGTAGATTTACATCTTTGTAGTCTATCATATTTATTTTTTTACCTGCAAACGGGTCAACTTTTTTTCTTCTTCTTCTTGTATTTCCTTTTTGCATAGCCATCTTTTTTTCCCTCCTTTTAAGGTAGTAAAGTCGGCTTAAAACGGTACGTCATCGTCGTCAAGAGCACGAAATCCGTCTGAATCCAAACCCTCAGGTTCAAAAACATTTTCATCTTGACTACTCGCACTTTTGTAAGACGAATTACTTGCTTTTTCCTTTCTTTCGCCCCACTCCAGTATCTGAACATTATCAGCAACAATCTCCGTGATATACCTTTTTTCGCCTTCCTTTGTATCATAAGTTCTGTTTTGGATAGAACCTTTCACAGCAGCAAGTCTTCCTTTAGAAAGATAGTTCGCACAGTACTCGGCACTTTTTCCCCATACTACTATGTTAAAAAAATCCGTTTGCCTTTGTCCATCTTTGCCTGCAAAAGTCCTGTCAACTGCAATAGAAAAGGTGGTAAGAGCATTTCCTGTTGACGGAATATACCTTAATTCAGGGTCCCTAGTAAGTCTTCCTATCAGTATTACACTGTTCATCAATATCCCACCTTACTTCATTTAGGTATTATTTTTCGTCAAGTTTTACTATCATATGACGAATTGCGTTATCCATAATCTTTAGATTTCTATCGATTTCTTTAGGAACTTCGGTAGTTGACTTAAAGTTTACAAGAACATAGTAACCTTCTGTAAGTTTTTCGATTTCATAAGCTAACTTTCTGTTACCCCATGCATCTACTTTTACTACCTCTCCACTAGATTCTATGATACCTTTCACTTTGTCAAGGACAGCAGTCTTAGCCTCTTCTTCTAAATTCGGTCTAAGAACATAGATCAGTTCATAATTTCTCATTACATTTCACCTCCCTTTGGACTGTACGGCTCTAACTTTAGAGCAGAAAGATGAGATACATATCAAATCTCATACTTTTTTATGATATCAGTTTTGATAAGAATTTGCAAGAACAAAAAAATACATCAAAAAATTTGATGTATTTTTTATTTGAAATTTTAAATCTCCTCTTTCTTCATATCCTTCTCTATCAAAGCCTCATATAAATCCTTAAGTTCCAGAGGTTTATAAAAATAATATCCCTGGATCATATCGCAACCCGTTTCTCTCACGATACTAAGTTCTTCTTCAGTTTCCACTCCCTCAGCACAAACCTTCTTTCCGAATTTATGACAGGCATATACTATAGCGGAGATAAAATTGATATTATCTTCTGAATTGGTTATGGAGTTAAGCAAGGTTTTATCCAACTTGATGATGTTTGCAGGATATTTCATGAGCAAACCCAGTGATGAGTATCCATTTCCAAAATCATCCAGAGCCACATCTATTCCGAGTTCTTTGCAGTGGAAAATAAAGTTCTCTAACTTCTCAGGTGTTTCGTCAAAATGTGTTTCTGTAAGTTCCATAATTAAATTTTTGCCAGATAAATTATATTTTTCCAAAGTTCTCTTCATAAAAGGAATAAAATCTTCATCTAAAATCTGATGATAACTTACATTAAAAGCCATTCTAAACTCAGGTTTATACATAATAAATCTTCTACATGCTCTTATTACCTGCTCTAAAACCCATTTTCCTACAGGAACTATCAGCTTATTTTTCTCAAGTATCGGAATAAACACAAAAGGAGGAATATCTTTATCATTAAATCTCCACCTCAATAATGCCTCTCCGGAAACTATATTGCCACCTGCTGATGACACCACAGGTTGCACCACTATTCTAAAACCGGAAAAATCATTTAGTACACTTTCTCCCAACTCCATTACCATCTGTGCATGCTCTTTCTGTACCTGAACACTCTTCTTAGAATGAACCACATACTCCCTGTCGGGAAGATGTTTTGCCTCAGTAAGAAGAGAAATGATATTTACTATGATATCTTGTGGAGACATCTCTGTAGCTTCCTCAGAAAACACACATACAGAGCAAGGTACTCTCACAGCGATATTATTCTTGCGATATAGTGCATCCACTATCTCTCTGAGTTGTGTTATTATATCTTCTACGCTTTCATCACAGGCTCTTGACACTATAGCCATAAATCGTACACCATCCAGCCTGTAAAATGTCAATTTATCTTCAAAATGACTTACCAATACTTCTCCTATATTTTTCAGCATCATATCTGATTTATGCCTGCCTCTAAGCTCATTTATCTCAGAAAAGTTGTTTAATGCAAACCCCACAATCATAACTTTTTGAAAATTTTCTCTCATTTCTGTAAGTTTAACAGTAGCAGCATACTCTCTTGGGAAGTTTGTAACAGGATCTACTACAAAACCGCTCTCTTGATAAGAAATAAAACCCGAGAAAAACAATGGTGTCGTACCATCTTTGCTCCACTGCACTATCCCGCAGCAACGAATCCAAATATCGTTTCCGTCTTTATCCTTTACCCTGTACCTTAAATCGTGATGAGGCTGCTTTTTAAGCATTACATTTTCTATATCCTTGCGATACAAAAGTAACTCCTCGTTATTAGAAATTCGTTTTTCCCATATAGAAATCATATCAAAAACCATATTGCTGTTAAATCCAAATCTCTCCTTCATATTATCAGAAACATAAAACCACTTAGTCTGCAAATCTCCAAAGTATAAATAATAAGGAGCGGATTCCACAGTAATAGATTTAAACATGGTTTCTATATCAAAATAATTACTCTTTACATATTGATACATCAGGCTTTCTTCTGCGACACTATGAACAAAAACCTCTTTGTTGCCCACAGTCTTTACATTATCGTCATCTTTTAAATTACCAGCTTCTAAGCCGAACTCTCTCTTGTTGTAATAATCTTGTTTGTCTTTATACATATCCTTTTCCGCTTTTTGTAAAAGAATAAGTATATTTTCATATTCGTCTTGTCCCCAAGCACTTCCTACAGATAGATGATAATCTTCTTCCTTTATTGCATCTCTTAAATTCTTTACTTTTATTTCAAAATCGGATTTTTTTATTCCCTTACATATTACTACCAGCTCGTCTCCGCCTACTCTAAATATCTCATCGTCTCCAAAAAAATGGACGATAATATCTCTCCATCTGAGAATATGCCGATCTCCCTCCAAATGACCTAAAGTATCATTGATATTTTTAAGTCCTGATATATCAGAATATATAACTCCTACAGGTTCTATCATATCGCTTTTTTCAATTGTTTCCAAAAATGCATGGCGATTTAGCAGTCCTGTAAGCTGGTCATGATAGCTTCTATACCTTAAAGTCGATATCAAATTACGACGTTCTATCATACCGGAAATAAAATGTCCTATCACAAATAAAAAATGTACTAATACATTTAAATTTTGACCTATAGGATTGTCTACACCTAAAAATCCTATAACTTTCCCTTGATGCTGAAGTGGTACAGTTACCAAAGAATCTATATTTTGAGGTTTTAATGCGGCATATAATTCAGGATGTTTATAACGAATGTTTTCCATATCAGCTATAATAGCCGGTTTATCATCTTTAAACATCGCATACCAAACCGCCACCGTTTCTATAGGCTCTTTTTGAAGTAAATCTTTCTGAGGCATAACGCCATCTGAACACCATTCATATGTATTGCTGATAACGGTATCATCATCTTCATTTTCAAAAATATATACTCTATCACATCTGAAATGCTCTCCCATAAATGACAGCACTTCATCCAAAGCCTCACTAGGATCGTTAATAGAAAAAACTCTTCTAAGACACTCATTTATCATAGACTCGCCATATGCAAGCATTCTTTCTTCTTTGTCTGTTTCTTTTGCTTCTCCTGTTGTATCAAAAGCAATCTCCAATCTATATCTTTTTCCGTCTTCATGAAACATGGTATCTTTCAGAAGTGCGTCTTTTTTCATTATAGGGTTTTTGTATGTCCATTCATAAAATTCTCCTGCTTTAAGGAGAGAATTGGTACAAAAAATGCAAGGTTCCTTCTTTCCCTGAAGTACCTCATAACATTTCTTTCCTTTGTATTCTTCCTCTGAAGAAAATCCGTAGATCTCTCTCAAACACTCATTCATATAGAAAAGTTCATATGTGTCCATATCCGCTACATAAACCCATTCATTCAGAGACTCAAATAGTTCTAAAAACCGTTTCATCTTGACACTTCCTTATTATAATTAAATAAATAATCGTAAATGAAACTACCGCCAAATTTACTAACACATAGTTTTTTTATTGATTTTATGAAAGTAATCTTGATGAAATATTTTTAGAGTGTGCTTTACTTATGTTACTTAGATATCACTATATGTTAATTCTTTCTTGGAGTTTATTTTTCATCTTCAGATCTTATATGTTTGCGAAGTCTACGCTCAAGTTCCGTTCTTTCTATCCAAATCTGCTTGTCACACGTGAAACATTTCAGCCTGAAATCCATACCTATACGCATCACTTCAAAAGTATTTCCTCCACAAGGATGATTTTTTTTAAGTTCCACTATGTCTCCTACTTCAAATTTTATAGGCACAAAAATCTCCCTCTTTCACATATCTACTTCGGATAATGAACAGTAACACTTAAGTCCGGCATTATTTCAAATATTCCCTTTACATCTATATTGTATTTTTCCATTATTTCTATCACATCTTTCATAAGTGTACCGTTAAACTTAATAGACATACCGCAGCTTTTATCTATCTGCCTGGGAGTAGGAATAACCATTATTTTTATACCGGCTTTTTTTAGCATCTTCTCAGCAAACATAGCATGGTGTGTCGATGCAAAGCTAATTACGTACATATCTAAACCGCCAATCTATTTGGATTTTGCTTTAATGCCTCTACTATATCGTACATATTTGCAATCCTGCCTACAGCTAAATTATCCTTTATCTTGTAAAAATCTAAACAGGTTCCGCAAGACAATATATCTACGCCATTTGCCTCCATCTTTTTAAGGTTTTCTATAGCCTCTTCATTTTCTGCCGTAAGTTTAACTCCTGTATTTAAAAACAGCATTTTCTTAGGATAAGGTTTAGTTTCACTAAGAGTATAAATAAAGCCTTTCATAAGAATCTTTCCCAATTCTTCATCTCCACTGCCAAGCAAGTTTGAACCTATGAGAATTACCTCGTTTTGAGCTTCAATACTAACTTTTTCCATCTCTTTTTCACCTGACTCATTTGATAAAATATCTCCTGATTTTATAAAAGTAACCTTGTACAGAGGCTCTTCCTCCTTTAACTCCAC
>JBHASY010000135.1:0-3216 GCA_041831635.1 Acetoanaerobium sp.
AAGATTCATCCTGATGTTCGCGAGAAGGGACGACTAGGGTGAGTTACTTGGGCTGCTTTTTATGAAAAAACTGCTTGCACAGAATAAAAAAGCGAGACATGATTACTTTGTCGAGTCTGATATAGAGGTAGGGCTGGTTTTGCAGGGAACTGAGGTTAAGTCTGCGAGAGCCGGGAAGGTCAGTATCAAAGAGTCCTATGCTGAAATAAAAGGCGGAGAGGTTTTTGTGGTCGGCATGCACATAAGCCCTTTTGAACAGGCGGGGAAGAACAATCACAATCCGGTGCAAAAGCGCAAGTTGCTTCTTCATAGGAGAGAGATTGCAAAGCTCGAGAGGGCGATCAAGCAGCAGTCCTATACACTAATTCCACTTAGCATTTATCTGAACGACAAGGGGCTGATTAAAATGTTGCTCGGTTTGTGCAAGGGGAAGAAGAAATACGATAAGAGAGAAGCTATTGCGAAGCGTGACAGCGATATGCGTATTAAGAGAGAAATCAGAAACAGAAATTCATAATATGGGGGTGTACAGGTTTCGACAGGATAGTGGAGTGTAGGTAAGCGAGCCGTGTTTTTTCCTTGGGGTACACGTAAAAGAACTGGGGACTAAATATAAACGCAAAAAATAACAAATTTGCATTTGCAGCGTAAATAAACGTCTGCGTCCCTCTTTAGAACGGCCCGGCCGCTTCGCCCTAAAGACCGGATAAAAAACCCTAAGCGGACGAAGCCGGAAGATAGCCTTGGTACCGGCGGGTTCACAAAGGCAAACGCCCTCGGAAGTTGTCTATGGCGACTGAGGATGTAGCAGTATAGACTGCGCTCGGAGAAAGCTTACATAAAGCTGTTTTGGACGGGGGTTCAATTCCCCCCACCTCCACCACTTGATTTTTACAAGATACCGGCTACCCAAATTGTCATAGTTCCGGTCAAGATTAGTTGGTTTTCAACTTGCGTTTTCAGTATATATGTTTAAGAAAAAAAAAGCAAGATAGAAAATTAATTTTTTTGAAATATGTTAGACACTATCCAGTGTCTGCAAAAAAACAATCTAAAGTACTTTTCTTCGCATTTTTAGTGACATGAGTGTAAATATCCATAGTTGTTTGTACGTCACTATGACCCAGCCTATCTTGAACTTCTTTGACTTTAGCCCCTCCTTCAAAAAGCAGAGAGCAGTGTGTATGTCTAAGCCCGTGCAGAGTTATGGGGATTAAACTGTGGTTCTTGCAGAAACGATCGAAAACTTTTAGGGGAAGCGACCTCGTAATATAATCCCCGGTCTTCGATGTGAAAACGATATCTTCAGCAAATGACGTTTGCTCTTTTTTCCATCGGGCGAGCAAATCCATTGTATCCTTGTCCATATCAAGCACTCTTAATCCTGATGATGTTTTAGTATCTACAATGGCGTATTTAGCGTTTATCGCTCTTGAAATTGTTTTATCTATTTGAATCTGCATTTTTTGAAAGTTTATGTCGGTCCATCTTAGAGCCATTATTTCGCCGACTCTAGCTCCGGAAAAAGCTAAAATTCTGAAAAAAGTATACCACATCATAGGCAAGTGGATTTCTGCCAGTTCTATAAATTCTTTTAGTTCGTACTTATCCCAGAATTTAGCTTTTCGGTTATTTCTTTTTTTGTTGAATTTGGGAATAATGAGATTTTCGGTGTGGTTTTTAGTCAAAATCTCCAATTTGCAAGCGTACTTTAGCAATATTGAAACAAAACCTATTGCTTTTTTAGCATTTTTTCCGTCGTTGTGCCATTTATAAACAGCATGCTGCAGAACTGGGGCATTGATATGTTCGAGTCTAATATCATGCATATCCGGCAATATATGTTTTCTAAAAAAAGCCTCAGTATGTAAATAAGTAGAATCTTTTACTGATAATTTATAGTATTTTAGCCACACCTCGTACAGTTCTCCGAATGTCCGAGGTGTGCTAGCCATCACGTTTGCAACAAGTTCATTTTCACACTCTGTTTTTTCTACGCTGCCATTTTCCGGTTCTTTTTCTGTGTTAGAACATAAATAAGTCATTTTCACCATCCTTATTACCTATCTCTTTTTAGCTTGCTTATACCAAAAGTATACAACAATTTCAAGACTAAAAACACCTCACTTGACTAGCCGGATCATGCTGTTTCTATGATGTATTCTTTTAGTATGTCTAACCAAAGTCTTCGATTTGTCTTGTGATCAAAAAGAGACTTTCCACGTTTTACCCATACGAGGTTTTCGTCGGCAAGTTTGCTGTCAGCGTACTTTTTGATGTCTTCTTCCGCCTCGTATGATAGGAAATTTACATCAAGCTCAGACCAGTCTCGTTCCAGCTTTTCTAAGAGATACAAACGTTTCGGTGAGAGGGATGCTACAATATTTTTTACCTGGTTATTGTAGAACGAGTCTTTTCTCTTCTCAAAATCGCTGTAATCGGTTACTACAACATCATAATCTTTGCACAAGTAGTCATTAGTAATGTAGAGGTCCATTCCGTTAAGCGTGTAGTAATCTTGCCTATTTAAAATAGCACCATAAAACTTTGCTATGCTCTGTATATCTCCTGAAGAATTGTGCTGCACATATGCTACACTGAGTCCTCCGGCGTATAAAAAAGAAACTAGGTTCAAGGCGAGGTAGGTTGAACCGGAATGCTTGAATAAGGAGCTGAAGCCTATAGTTAGTGGTGTTTCACTTTTTCTCAGTTTTAGCGGTAAAACCGCTTCATCTTCCTCAATTTCAGTTTCAGCTTTTTCTATTTCTTTTGGGTTTGCAAGTCTTTCGTAGATGCTTCTTTTTTCCTCGATTCTCTTAAGTTCGAGTTCTCTAAATTTTGTGATCCCTTCTTTTGAGAAAGCCTTCCTGAATTCGAGAGCGATATCTTCTTTTCTTGAGTCTTTAAAGATACAAACAATGTTGAAAATCTTGTTTTCCAAGAGTTTATCGAGGAAATCGCTATTTTCCCCCGATAAACTGACTATGACTTTTCCTTTCAGAAGCATAGTCATAGAGACGATAGCGCTTATTTTTGTATCCTCTGTGTTGTCGAAGCTGTCTAAGTCAAGTACTACGAAATCGTAAAGCTCCAGCTTTTTAGCCTCGATTTTCGTAATTTCGCTGATATCGAACCCATCGCCCATAAAAAACTTAAAGGAATCGTCACATGAGATGATATTTGCCAGTTCAAAGCACTCTTTGACAGATTTTCTTC
>JBHASY010000136.1:0-5947 GCA_041831635.1 Acetoanaerobium sp.
AGTATAAGAAAAATGGCGAAAAAACTTGGACTTTCTCATACTGCACTTATTAACAAACTGAAAAAATACAATATAAAAATGTAAATATAAATTTACATTGTAAACAAAAAATTCCGTAAAAATAAATAAAATGTAAATAAAAAATTACAAAATGAAATATTGAACTTAAATTATAAAGAAAATTTAAAATTTTAGTTATTTGAAATCTGTAGTTAAAAGCCGGCGATATGCTTGCAATTTTTAAATAAACACAATTATTTTCATATAAGAATGATTGTGTTTATTTTTTTGGCAAGATTATTGCTGGCTTAAAAAACCACAAAGGAATACATAATAAACTCAGGGAAATAAATACTACAAGGAAACTTTGCAAAATCGTGTAGACAGCTATTTTAACATATTTTTATATACTACTAAGGAGGCGTTATTTATGAACAGAGATGCTTTGAAGAATATGGGATTTGCTACAAGAGCTATTCATGGTGGATACCAAAAAAATGAGATGGGGGCTTTGACTACTCCTATCTACCAAACTTCTACATTTATATTTGACAGTGCAGAGCAGGGAGGAAGACGTTTTGCGTTAGAAGAAGAAGGATACATCTATACCAGACTTGGAAATCCGAGTTGTACTCCTTTAGAGGAAAAACTGGCGATTTTAGAGGGTGCAGAGGCTTGTATGTCCACAGGTTCGGGTATGGGAGCAATCAGTTCCGCTCTTTGGACAGCTCTTAAAGCGGGCGACCACGTAATTGCAGCAGAAACACTTTACGGCTGTACATATGCGCTTTTGAGTCACGGTATGACAAGGTATGGTGTAGAAGTTACTTTTGTGGACGCTAAAGATCCGCAAAATATAAAAAAAGCTATGCGTAAAAATACAAAGGTAGTTTATTTGGAATCTCCTGCAAATCCTACGTTAGAATTAAGCGACATAAAAGCAATAAGCGATATTGCTCACGAGCAAGAGGGCTGTCTGGTAATGGTTGACAATACTTTCTGTACACCTTATATTCAAAGGCCTATAGAACTGGGCGCAGATGTGGTGGTTCACTCAGCTACGAAGTATCTTAACGGACATGGAGATGTTATAGCTGGATTTGTAGTGGGAAGTAAGGAGTTTATAGACCAAGTCAGATTATTTGGGGTAAAAGATATGACAGGATCTGTACTTGGACCGTTTGATGCTTTTCTTATTGCGAGAGGTATGAAAACTCTTCAGATTCGTATGGAAAAGCACTGCGAAAATGCAGTAAAGGTTGCAGAGTTTTTGCGTAACCACTCTGCTGTAGATAAGGTTTATTTCCCGGGATTTGCAGATTTCCCTCAGGCTGAACTCGTTAAAAAACAAATGAGCCTTCCGGGTGCCATGATAGCCTTTGAAATAAAAGGCGATATAGAAAAAGGTAAAAAGGTTATGGATACTGTTCATCTTTGTGCACTAGCAGTAAGCTTGGGAGATGCTGAAACACTAATTCAGCATCCTGCGTCTATGACTCACTCTCCGTATACGGCAGAAGAAAGAGCACAGGCAGGAATAAGCGACGGACTTATCAGACTTTCCGTGGGACTTGAAAATCCTGAAGATATAATCGCAGATTTAAAACAAGCATTAGACGCAATATTATAAAGCATAAGAGAGAAATTAAAAAAACTGAATTATATATGAGAGTTTTCAATATTAAATAGTGTCTGCTGGTTACCTGCTTATGTAGGTTAATCAGCAGACACTATTTAGGTATATATTATACAAAAAAATTTATCTGAATTTGATAACTTCGATTTTAGTAAATTAACTCCAAAGCAAAAACCTATAAAAATAACTGACGAAAAAAGTGGATATTATCTGGTGTCGTTTAGCGGATTTGAAGATGAGGAAGAATATGTAGATTTGCGTAATCCAAATGATAATTATATGTATTCGTTTAGCATTAATAGTAAAGATAATAAAATTTATGGAATTGCAGCTGCAGATTCAACTGAATTACCGGTAGGAGATATAAGGGTAGATGGCATTGGCACCGGTAGTACATTTAACGAAGTGTATGAAAAGTTTGGTAAACCATGTTCTATTTCTACTTACAGTTTAGGGTATAATGTTATAGAAGTTGACTATTCATTTGAATCAGATGAGGAAAGTTATGTGGTGATATTTAGATCTACGCCTGTATGTAATAAAACAAAAAATGAAGAAAGAATTAAACCTAATGTTATTACTAGTATAGGTATTTTAGTTTTAAAATAAAAGGAGATGTAATAATTATGTCTAACGAAAATAATTCTATAAAAAAGGCACAAGAAATAGCTGAAAAGTACGGTACATTTTGATTTTGAAAAGGAGAAAGTCATGGTATTTGTATATCAAAAATCAACAGAAGACAAGAGGTATGTATTTAGCATATCGGCAAATATTACCTTTTTTATTTTTGCAGATTTATGCAGTCAATGTTAAAATATAGAAAAAAATATATTATATCAAGGAGGACATATGAATAACTTATGCAGCTTGAAAATTAAAAAGAAAATTTTTTTAGTCTTGTTATTGTTTTTATCTTTTATCTTAACGGCTTGTTTCGGTTCAGGAGAAGGGAAAACATATGGTAATTTATCAGTACAAACAAAAGCCTATGACTTCAGACAGAATACAGACGTAACCATACCATACATAAATTATGATGAAATATTTGACCCGAACGGGACTCAAGAGGCAACAGGAAGATATTCCGATGTTACTGCGGATGGAAAAATAAGCTGGAACATACCGGAAGGCGAAACGGGTGTTTATGAACAGACCCCAATAGTTAAAGAAATGGTGGAAAAAGTCACGCTTGATGGCAAACCGGTGAAATTCCCGGCAAAATTCAGTGATATAGATAAAAATTTATCTGAATTTGATAACTTCGATTTTAGTAAATTAACTCCAAAGCAAAAACCTATAAAAATAACTGACAAAAAAAGTGGATATTATCTGGTGTCGTTTAGCGGATTTAAAGACGACGAAGAGTATGTACGTTTGTATAATCCAAATGATAATTATATGTATTCGTTTAGCATTAATAGTAAAGATAATAAAATTTATGGAATTGCAGCTACAGATTCAACTGAATTACCGGTAGGAGATATAAGGGTAGATGGCATTGGCATTGGTAGTACATTTAACGAAGTGTATGAAAAGTTTGGTAACCCACGTTATATTTTACCGTATCGTTCGGCATCTCATGTTTCTATAGATGTTGGATATTCATTTGAATCAGACGACGAAGGTTATTATGGAGTAGTGTTTGAACATGCAGGGCCTTTATATAACAATAGTACAAAAAAAGAAGAAAAAACGAGACATAATGTTATTACTAGTGTAAAAATTTCAGTTACCAAATAATAAGACAAGAGGTGAAAAATGTGTCTGAAAAAAACTCTATAACAAAAGCTCAAGAAATAGTTGAAAAGTACGGTACATTTGAAAAATATTTCGATGCAGGTGCTGAATCAGCGGAAATAGTTTTAAAAGAGATGATTGAACAGTTTCCTACTCAAAAACAAATGCTCAAGATTTATTTAAGTGGAGATGAGCCAAAAAATAAAGAAGTAATTGAAACTATTTTGAAATACAAGGAGTTTAATCCGAAAGAAAATAAAATAGGTGAAATCAGTGAAGATTTGTACAGTAAATTAGAAACGCTGTAGGATCTGAAACAAAAGGCGGATATAGCTTTTTCCGTGATAAATTTCGGCTTATCTTTTGCTGCTGTAAATGAAATAGATAAACAGATAGAAGAAACTGAGAAAGATGAAAGTTTAGGACATGTTCAAAAAGAAGCCAAACTAGAATACTTAAAATATAAAAGAGATGTGAGTTTAGTTAATATAGGCAACAGTTATATGGATATGGTTAAAACCTTAGGTTCATTAGTTCCGGCAGTAGGCAGCCTTATAGGAGTGATAGCTGATACAGGGAAAAAAATCCTGAATACAGCAGCCCATATGATAATGGAACGAAATAGACAAATAGAAGAACTTTGGAATGAGCTCAACGGGGTAAATTCCGGACAGATAACTGAAGATGATATTAAAAGATTACCGAAGAACTCTGACCTTGCAATACACTATAATGACATAAAAGTTTTAGAACAAATAGGGCTTATTGATTTAATAAAGAAGGATCCGAAAGCCGGTGAAGATCTAAAACATTTTAAAGAAGGTTGGGTTAAACTAAATAATACCATATCAAAAATTAACAATAGATTAGTAGAACTTGGTGACAATCAGCTTGCAAATGAAAACATAGAGAATGTATATAAGTACACAATAGAAAAAGGATCTGAATTTGTAAGAAAAGGTAAAGAAAATGCCACACAACCATATGATCCATTGCTGATAGATTTGGGAAATGACGGTTTTGATACTACAAGTTTGAGAGATGGAGTTTACTTTGATCTTGATAACAATATAGCTAAAGAGAAAACATCTTGGGTTGATAAAAGAGACGGTTTTTTAGCTATAGACTTAGACAATAACGGTACTATAGATAATGGAGCGGAGCTTTTTGGAGACAATTTTTTATTAGCAGATAACACTTTTGCGAAATCATCTATACAAGCATTATCTGCACTTGATACAAATAAAGATGGAAAAATAGACAACAACGATGATGATTTTTCCAAAATACTAGTGTGGCAGGATATAAATCAAGATGGATATTCTCAAAAAGAAGAATTAAAAAAACTGTCTGATTTCAATATAAAATCTATTGATGTTTCTAATATAAAATCAAGAAACACCCAAATAAATGATTTGACTTTGAAAAACATTATAACTTACACTAAAATCGATAATGGAGAAGAAAAAACAGGTCAAATAGGAGAATTTCTATTAAGAAAAGATAATATAGATATCAAAGATGAAGATATAATTTCAAAAATTAACCCGCAGTCTGAAGAAGAAAAAAATTTAATCAATACAATAAAAGAATTGCCTAATGTAAGAGCCTTTGGCAAAGTAAGGACGTTATATAATCTGATGTATTTAGATAAAACAGGCACATTGATACAACTGGTACAGGACTTTGCAAAAGCAAACTCAACAAAAGAAAAAGACGAAATTATTGAAAAAATCTTAATTAAAATTACTGCCTCGGACAGCATCGAAGAAAAAAGCAAAGGAACATATATAAATGCAAAGTATGTCAATGTTTTAGAAACATTTTTAGATGAAAAATTGCAACAAGGACAATTAAACGAAATAGCATCACAATTTTATAAAGACTCATATAACGATATAAAGTTGATGTATTATGCTGAACTATCACTCCAAACAACATTTAAAAGTTCACAAAATCTTTTTAACATTAAAAATGACAAGTTAATAAACATAGCCTCATTAAATAATTATACAATGCTAAGAATGCTACAGGATCCTATTAACTCCGAAGATATATTAAAAGAAACATCAAGAGTACTGATGTATTTAAATGTAATGGGAGTAAAAGGTTTTAGAGAGTTTAAAGAGTTTTTTGCAGATTTAAATCTCAAATATTTGGAAACAATAGCAAAAAGTAATACAAAAATATATACCCTTACTGATAAATCTGAAAGCCAATATCTCTACACGAACAATTCAACCATATTTGCCGGAGATGGCAACGATAATATAACAGGTACTTTTAATAGACATTCAGGAAATGATTACTTCTTCGGCGAAAAAGGCAATGACACAATCTCAGGAGGAATAGGAGACGACACATATTTCTTCGAACTAGGCGACGGACAAGACACAATATATGAAAGCAATAATCAAAATGACTTTAACAGCATAGTATTTGGAAAAGGAATAATAAAAGAAAATATACAAATACAAAGGCTAAATCAATCAGACATAGTATTAGAAGTAAAAGATACAACAGATAAAATAACGATAAAAGGACAAATAGGAACAAACCCGGCAATAAATA
>JBHASY010000137.1:0-35813 GCA_041831635.1 Acetoanaerobium sp.
GAATGACTGAAACAACTAAAAAAGGAGAACAAAAATGAACAACAAATTTTTAGGAAAAAAGGTAATCGTAAGAGGTGACAGGAGCGGAGTTTTTTACGGAACTCTGGCAGAGAAAAACGGACAGGAGGTAGAGCTTAATAACTGCCGCAGGCTCTGGTATTGGAGCGGTGCCGCTAGCATTTCGCAACTAGCGGCAGAGGGAGTTAAAAACCCGGAAGATTGTAAATTCACTATGGCAGTTGATGAAATAGTTATCACAGACATTATTGAAATAGTCCCTTGCACAGCAGAAGCAATAGAAAATATTGAGCAGGTGCGCGTATGGAAAATGTAAAAATTATTGAAGAGTGGATAAAAATAAAAAATGCTGGCTTCAGCTCTGGCACTGGCGCTGGCTCTGGCAATGGCTCTGGCAATGGCGCTGGCTCTGGCAATGGCACTGGCGCTGGCTCTGGCAATGGCTATGGCTATGGCTATATGAAATCCTATGGCAGTAAAAGGATTTGGTATATAGATAAAATTGGAACACATATATCATCTGTAAAGGGCGATATAGCAAAGGGCTTTGTTTTAAACAATGATTTCACAACATCACCCTGCTTTATAGCAAAGGGGCAAGGGCACTTTGCACACGGTAAAAGCGTAAAAGAAGCGGTTAAATCTTTGCATGAAAAAATATTAGCAAATATGGACACGGATGAAGCCATAGCAGAGTTTATAAAGGTCTTTGAAAAGGGCAAAAGCTATCCCGGGGAGGAATTTTTCAAATGGCATAACTATTTAACAGGCTCATGCCTTATGGGAAGAAACAAGTTTGTGAAGGATAAAGAAATTAACCTGGAGGACAAATTTACGGTCGAGGAATTTATACAGCTTTGTGAGAACGATTACGGCCATGAGGTGATTGCCCAATTAAAAGAAGAATGGCAAAAGTTTTGACATTGAAAAGAAACAGCAATTAACAGAGTTAGGGTGTTTGCACCCTATCCTAATGCGACCGGTAAAACCGAGGGTCACAAGTCCCTGTAAACGCAGAGTGGGAAATCTTAGAAAGGAGGGAAAACATGGCAGCAAAAAGGGTAAGAGTTACAGAGCAGGTTTTAAAAAGCTTTGATGATGTAAATAATTCTCTTAAAATAATCGCACAAAATCAAAATGACATCGCAAAGATTGAAGCAGACATGAATGATTTTATACAGATTGCAAAAGAGGAAGCCAAAGAGAAAACCAAAAAGCATGAGGAAGAGATTAAGCTTCACGAACTTATGATTGAGCAGTATACCACAGAGCATAAGTCAGAGCTTAAGGGAAAGAGCCTAAAGCTTGCTTTTGGAACAATAGGCTTTAGACTTTCAACAAAGCTTATACTTCCAAGGAGCATAAATGCCGTTATAGAAAATTTAAAGGCTAACGGCATGAGTGACTGTCTTAATATTAAGACCACTGTAAACAAGGATGTGCTAAAAACCTATGATGAGCAGGAAATCATAAAGATTGGCGGCTCACTGGATAAGAGAGATACTTTCTGGTATGAAACTGACAAGGACACAGTAGTAGATAGCAGGTAAAAACTATGAATTTAATTTCAACATCGCAAATGAGAAAAATATATGCTCTTGCACGTGAGCGAGGAATGGATAATGACTTGTTACATGTTTATATCACAAATATCACGAAAAAAGAGAGTATAAAGACGCTTACGATTATGGAGGCAGTGAAAGTAATTGATGCACTTGAGGAAAAAAGTACATCAGGAAAAGAGCTTTCAATGTCAAAAAAGCAATTTGCATATATCAACATGCTATTAAAAGACTTAGGCTGGATGACTGAAGACGGAGAGTGTGATTATAAACGTCTTAACGGCTTTATAAAAAAGCGTTACGCACTGGAGCATTATAAGTGGCTAACGGTATCTGAAGCATCCAGGGTCATAGAGGGTCTTAAAAATATGGTTAAAAATATGGAGGATAAATGAAATATTTAAACTGTATTGATGTGTCAGATAATCAGGGAGTGATAGATTGGGCTAAAGCTAAGGCTGCCGGAGTTGAGTTTGCGATACTCCGCTCCACAAGGGGTTCAGGAAAAACGGACTATCAGTTTTTAAACAATGTCAAAGGGTGCAGGGAGAACGGAATACCCTTTGACGTATACAAATATGTATATGCAAAGACAGTCCCTGCTGCCGAAACTGAAATGGCACTTGTATGTGAGCTTTTAAAGGAAAATAACATCCACTGTATTATATGGTATGACTTAGAGGATAAGTCACTTCTACCGCTGGGTGGTAACGGAATTACAATGATTACAAGAGCGGCTGAGGCTGTAGCTACAAAGTATGGTTTTCCCTTTGGAATTTATTGTAATAAATGGTGGTATGAGGGAGTATTGAAAGCTTCTGACTTTACCAATAGCTTTTGGATAGCTAAATATGGAAAAAATGAAGTTGTAACCTTTAAGGATGCACCGATTGGCAAAACCCTTGACTTTATGCAACATACACTTTATGGATGGCAGTGGGGAAGTCAGGGTAGAGTAGATGGCATAAAAGGCAATGTGGATATGAACCTGCTTTACTTAAAGGATGATGAACCTATAAGAGAGCCTGAAAAAGAAAGTGATATACCAAAGGCTCCTGAAAAGGCTTATGTAAAAGCAGAGGCAGCTACAAAGTTTGATAAAGGATTAGCCGGTGTCTATAAAGTAAAAGCAAAAAGCGGTCTTTACTTAAGAACAGGAGCCGGTACTAATAAAAATGCTATGGCAATTATGCCTTATGAAAGCTTGGTAAGGTGCTACGGCTACTACAGTGAAGTTAATGGAGTTAAGTGGTACTACGTGGTATATAACGGCTTGGTGGGCTTTGCCAGTGGAGAATGGCTTTTTTAAAATTTGCTTTTTGGGAGGAGTTAGTCTAAAATGGCAGATACAAGAAACGTTTTGTCCGGGCTTGAAATGGAGGACTTACAGGAGCAACATCGAGAAATTGCAGAGGTTATAGGTCTTGAAGCCTTTAAAAAACTTGTAGAAGCTTTTGGAGGCGGGGCAATATATATTCCTCAGCAAAAGGAAGTTATTAAAAACCGGGTTTACAGACTGGTATCAGAAGAGTATGATGGCAGTAATATAAAAACTCTTTGCGTACGATATGGTATATCAGTGACAAAAGCCTATGATATTGTGAGGGAGCAACTTCAAAAGGGAAGAAAGATTGAAATTCCCGGACAAATGTCAATAACCGATTATCTGTAAATATTTTATTTTACTAAGAAATTCGGCATAAAAAGGACAATATATAAGCAAACATCTAGAATGGATATTACAGAGAAATTTGTAATATCCATTTTTTGTTGGGAGGTAGTTGTTATGGAAATACTTGAATTAGGTTTAAAGGCTTTTGTGTGGTTGATATCTGCTGCACTAATATCAAAGGCTTTCGACATTGTAGAAAATTCTTTAAAAATCAAAAAAGAAAAAGCCATACAGGAAAAGAATATGACTGCAAAGACTGCGTATGACTTTGCACTTAGTGTACTGGAGGGAATAACAAGTGCTACGGTATATAAGATAGAAAGTACAAAGGCTGCAAGCATACGAGAGGCGGTAAAGGCAGGAAAAGAGCCTATATCAAAGCTTACAGGGCTATCTGATGAGGCTTATGAGGAAATTATAAGTCAGCTTACTCCGGAAATTAAAGAGGCTTTGGAGCTAAGCATAGATAAATTAGAACTTTTTATAAAAAATAAAATTGAAGAGGTGCTACCAACAGTAAAGACAACCTTTGCGCTGATGACAAAAGCAAAGGATGTAGAGCTTAAGGAGCAGTATAAGTAATGGCGGGGGTACTTGGTGCAGGCGAAGCTGCTTTTATGGATGTCTTGGGCGGCATAGGGGACTTTGGAGTAAGTGTAGTACTCCTGGCAATCTTTGTCCTTTACTTCTTAAGAAAAGCAAAGGATGACGATAGCAGAGTGAAACAAGCATACGATGAGTATCTGGGAAAGATAGATGAGGGCAATAAGCTTCTTAGAGATAGGGAAGATACACTGCTTGCAGAGGGAGCTAAGCGTGAGGAAATAATCAGACAGGAAGCTGAAAAAAGAGAAAATCTTATACGGAAAGAAGCTGAAAAAAGAGAAAGTATGCTGATGGTAAATCAGGATAGGATGATGAGCTCTTTAGAAAAAATGTCGGAGTCTATGGAAAAAATCCAGCTTGCCATAGGAAATATGGAAGTACGGCACGAAGCTGATATAGGTCAGATAAAAGACCAGATGAACAAACTTGAAAGCAAAATTGACAAGATAGGTTAGGTGGTTAGTGGTGGATGCAATAGAAATTGCGGAGCTTAAAACCCTACGTGGGGACATTATTACAAAGCTCTATTTAACATATGGTACGGATATCAGGATTGCAGCCTTAAAAAACTCACTAAGGAGTAAGGGCTATATAACTGATGAAAATCTAAAAAAATGTATCTTTTACCTGGGAGGCGAGGGTAAAAGATATATACATGTAGAAGTAGATAAAGAAAACTGGACAGACTCTCTTATATGGCTTACCCCGGTAGGAGTAAATTTGGCAGAGGGAGATATCAGTGACATAGGAGTGATTATAAGTGGCAAATTTAGTTGAAACTGTAGAAAAAGAAGTTATAAGAAAAGAAGTACTAATGCTTTTGCGGATGGCTATACCCACAGGATGTAGTGATAAGGTTTTAGAGACGGCACTTGTAAAAGAGGGTATAGATAAAGAAAAGTTAAAGGAAACTCTATACTACCTTAAAGATAAGGGGTTGATAAGTCTTAAAAATATAAGTAATGAAAGGCTTTCCATAAATCGCAATATTTATAGCATTACTGCAATAGGGATTGACTACTTAGATGGCAACGGAGCTGATATACCGGGAGTTTTAGTATAGATGGAAACAACAAACAGAAGTCACGGAAAAATTGATAGCTTACCATCGGAGCTAAAAAGGCAGGTGGAGGAGATGCTTTTAAATGGAGAAACCTATGAAAGCATTTCTGAGTATCTGAAAGAAAGCGGAGAAGAAATACATTTTTCCTCGGTAGGAAGATATGGCAGAAAATTCTTGAAAAAGTTTGAGTCGGTTAGAGTAGCTAAGGAATTTGCAAAGCTACTGGCTGAGGACAACATGGACAGACCATCAACAGAGCTGCATGAAGCTAATAATTTACTAGCTTCGCAGCTCATTATGGAAGCGATGGTGGATGATAGTCTTACGGCAAAGGATAGAGCAGTTGTGGCAAAGTCAATAGCCAGCCTTCAAAATGCTCAGGTTTCTAACGAGAGATTAAAGCTATATGCGCGTAAGGAAAGCGGAGCAGTCCATACGGCTTTAGGAGTCCTTAAAGAAAAGGTATTTACTGAGCTTGGAAGTAATTATCCTGATATCGCTGAAAAACTTATTTCTCTTGCAGAAGAAACAGAGGCAGAAATAGAAAAAGGCACATAGCCGTTTTTGCCCCTTAAAGGGCTTCATATTTTTTAGGCATATAAATCTTCATCAAAATTAGTTGAACGCGAATTAAACGAAGTTGAACGTGTTTTAAACGCATATACAGAGGTGGCATTACCACGATGTTGCAGTAGAGTTAGTGCGTCCAAAAATACGAGGACAAAAATGTAAAGGAAAAGTGATGGACAAGGACTGGAAAAACAAAGTGAAGTTTCTATACTTTGTAGATAAAAAAAACATAAAGCAAATTTCTGCTTTAGTAGGTGTATCAAGGCAAAGCATATCAGCTTTTTTAAAAACACTTTCGGAGTATGAAAACGAAAAGCGTTTAAGAAAAGAACATAATTCTATAAAGCGTAAGGAATATAAGAAAGAAAAAAACCGAGAGTATAGGGAAGTTTATCGTATGAGGGTTACACCTGAAACTATGAGGCGGGAGCATGAGCTTGCGGTCATGGAGCTTTCACGTGAGAGATAATTATGGGTAAAAAAATAGAAAGAGAACTTACTCCTCTTGATATTTTTGCTAAAAAGGCAAGAGAAGAGGGAGTCACATACGGACAGCTTCAGGTCAGAGAAACCTGCGCGAGGATGAAAAAGAGAGGCTTTAGTAAAAAGAAGCACTCTTTTTTTAGTGGTTAAAAGTTAGTTAAAAGGAGCTTTTATGAGTCTTGCTAATGAATTTAAGGCAAAGCTTACACAAAAAGAAAATAGCGAGTTGGAAAAAGCCAGACAAAGCCTTTGGGAGTATGAAAAGCTCATAGACCCTAAATTTTATAAAGATGGGCGTTGGCACCTAAAAGAAATTGCTGACACTCTTCAGGCGATGGTGGAAGACCGAATTATAAGGCTTCCTTATGAACAAAAATGGAGAATTGCTGAAAAAGAAGAGATTGATGCTCTGAAATTTTTAGGAGCAAAATATCACATATGTAGAAAGCTAAAGCTTAATATTCCACCCAGACATGGAAAAAGCTACTCACTGCAAAGGTTTGAGCAGTGGTACTACGGACAGGATGATAACAATACTGTAATTACGGTTTCCTATAATGAAACACTATCGACGCGATTTTCGGCGGGAGTAAGGGATGCTATAGATGCGGAAAAAATCGACAACAGAATAATAATTTTTAGTGATATTTTTCCACATATAAAAATAAAATTTGGAGATGCTGCTAAAAATATATGGGCTTTGATGGGAAAGTTTTTCTCATATCTTGGGACAAGCTTTGGCGGAACTATAACCGGTGTGGGTTGTAAATTAGGTGTTATCGATGACCCGGTTAAAAATGCGGACGAGGCATATAATGATGTGGCTTTACAGGACCAGTGGGATTGGTATGTTGATACCTACCTCTCACGAATTGAAGAGGGCGGATATCAGATAGTTAATATGACGCGCTGGAGCACAAAGGACTTATGTGGAAGACTTGATGAGGAGGAACCTGACGAGTGGTATACCCTTTGCTATCCGGCTTGCCTGAATTCGGATAAAGTCACTAAGGTAATTGAGTGTAGAAAATCACATGAACATAAGCATTGTAAGGAGTGTATAAGCTTCCCATGCGAGCTCATACGGGATGAGGCATTGGATGATAATGGAGATATAGTAGGAAAGATGCTTTGCCCTGAGTTACTTTCATTTAACTCATGGCTTAATAAACGAAAGCTTACATCCGCGCCAATTTTTGAAGCAAATTTCCAGCAAACACCGGTGGATGTAACCGGTGCTTTATATGCACAGGGCTTTAAAACTTATGACCCATACGCTTATGACAGAACTCTGGCGGAGCGAAAGCTTAATTATACAGATACCGCTGATACAGGAAGCGACCACCTGTGTAGTATAAGCTTTGATGAAATAGATGGATATGCATATATACAGGACATATATTTTACTGATGAGCCTATGGAAGTTACGGAGCCTGAAACTGCAAGACGTCTTAAAGCCTTAGATGTAAGGGAGGCTGTCATAGAGTCAAATAACGGAGGACGCGGCTTTGCAAGAAATATTGAGTCCATCCTTAAAAAGTGGGGCTGGAGAAAAACATCCGTTACGTGGTTTACACAGAGTAAAAATAAACGTGCAAGGATTTTATCCCATGCTACCAACGTTTGTGAAAAGGTAATTATGCCGGAGGGATGGGAAAAGAAATATCCGGACTTTTATAAGTCGGTTATGGGATATCAGAGGAAATCAAAGGCTACAGAGCATGATGACGCTCCTGATACTCTTACAGGCATAGTGGAACTCATAAATGAAGAAATCAAGACAAAACAAAAGATAAAAAAGACTATGAAGAAAAGCCGGTTAGGCATAAGGTAGAAAAATGATTTTAAAAGATAAAAATTTATTAAATCCTGATGGCAGTATACCGCTTACTCTTATCTGTCAATGTATTAGTGAACATGAACGAGAAAAGATACGTCTTACTAAGCTTAATAATTATGTGGATGGAAAGCATGAAATATTAAAGCGTAGGCAGACAAGCGGAGCCAACATAAAGGTAGTAGCAAATCATGCGGAATATATAGTGGATATCGCTACCGGATATGTTCATGGAGAACCCATATCGTACACAGGGGACGATGCCGAACTTTTGGATGAAATCTTTACCAAAAGCGAGGAGGACTCACATAATGCGGAACTTGGCACTGATATATCCATTTTTGGCAGAGGCTATGAGCTTATATATATGTCAGAAGACGATAACCCGGTGCCAGAGTTTGCGGTACTTTCTCCGCTAGACACAAATGTGGTGGGAGACACAACCGTAAAGCATGACACTATCTTCGCATTTAACTATCTTCCTAAAAAAGATATTAAAAATTTGATTGTCGGATATGAGGTATATATATATGATGATAAATTTGTCACTTACTACGAAACAAAGAACCTTACGCAACCCCAGTCCTACATACTTATAGGATATGAAGAGCATTACTTTGGGGATTGTCCGCTTGTTGAATACTCAAATAACAAAAGACAGCATGGAGACTTTGAGGGTGTTATATCCCTTATAGATGCCTATAATCTCTTACAGTCAAACAGAATGAATGACAAAGAAGCGCTGGCGGATGCTTTGCTTGCTATAGAAAATGCTTCACTAGGGGATGATGAAGAAGAAAGAAGCGAAACTGCAAATTTTATAAAGAGAGAGCATATCCTGGAACTACCTGAGGGTGGAAAAGCTTACTGGGTAGTTAAAACACTAAATGAAGCTCAGGTAGAGGTTTTAAAAAAGGCTTTAAAGGATGATATACACGAGTTTTCCAAAGTACCTTGTCTTACGGATGAAAACTTCGTGGGCAATTCTTCAGGAGTGGCAATGAAGTATAAACTGCTTGGTTTTGAACAGCTTGGAAAAATTAAGGAGAGATACTTTAAAAGAGGTTTAGTTAAGCGTATCAAAATGATATGCCGCATCCTTTTTATTATGGGTACTTACATTGATTACAAAGGCATAGGCATCAATATGAAACGCTCTCTGCCGGTTGATGATGAAGTAGCTGTTAAAATTGCGAATGAAACATCTGACTTTATAAGTTGGGAGACAAGACTTAAAAGGTATGACCCGGAACTTGACCCTGAGCAGGAAAGAAAACAGATACTAAAGGAAAAGCAGGAAGAGGCAGATTTGCAGGCAAAGGCTTTTGGCTCGTATGAGTTCAAAGTATAGAGAGGTTATATGATTAAAAAAAATTTTGAAAATATTTTAATAGGAACGTTAGTAATTATATGTTTTCCAATTTTTGTAATTGCGTCAGTAGCAGTTATGAGTGCAGGTAGTTGTATGAAAAATGGAGTTTATACGGGTCATGGCTAAGGACTACTGGGTAGAGCGAGCTGATAAAAGAATGTCGGATGTCCATAAGCAGAGTGATGGAACCCTTGAAAAAATATTTGAAGCCTATGACAGCGCCATAGATGAGCTAAACCACGATATAGATAAAATATTCGGTAAATATATTTTTGATACCGGGATATCTGAAAAAGAGGCTTTAAAGCTTTTAAATGAAAATATATCACGGGATGAGCTTGATAAAATCAGGGTTAAGCTTGGCATGATTGAAAATGAGGAAATCAAAATCCGCCTTAAAAATAAGCTATCAGCAAGCCTTGTGAGACAAAAAATTACAAGACTTGAGGCACTGAAAGAAGATATTTATATACAGGTTTCAAGGATGGCAGATGTAGAACTTAAACACTCTACATCAAGGTATGTGGACATTGTCCAGAACGAATTTTTAAGAAATACTTTTGACGTTCAACAGCTTGCAGGTTTTGCCTATAGCTTTAGCAAGATACCTGAAAAGGTGGTTGCGGAAATTTTAAAGGATGACTGGTCGGGTAAGCATTATTCAAGGCGCATATGGGAAAATGCAGAGATTACCGGCGGAAAAATAGAGAGCACTATAAAGGAGCTTTTACTTAAAGGAAGCTTAACCGGCAGCAATTCAAGAAAGCTTGCAAAGGAGCTTAAAAGCATTACCGGGGTAAGCAAATATGCCTGCGAGCGACTTATAAGGACGGAGTCAACTTATTTTACGGCTATGGCGGATATGGAGGCTGCAAAGCAGCGAGGTACAAAATATCTTAAGTTTGTGGCAACCCTTGATAATAGAACGTCAAAGGAGTGCAGAGAGCATGACGGAAGAAAAATTAAAATAGAGGATGCAGTGCCGGGAAAAACAATTCCGCCTTTACATCCTTTTTGCAGGTCTGTAGTAATTGACGTTATAGAGGGCTTAGAGCATAAGGTAAGACGTGCCAGAGATGAGAAAACAGGAAACAATATTTTAGTTCCAGCAAATATGACTTATAAGGAATGGAAAGATAAATATGTTGATACAGGGTGTCTTGATGCAGGGAATGATAATATTTGGGCGGGAATAGATACCACTGTTGATATAGAATATGTAAATAGTGAAGTCTATGCTAAAAAGTTTAAGAACCTTACAGGAAGTGAAGCGGCAGATGAAAAGCTACTTGAATTATCCAGAGAAATTTTAAAGCGTAATTCAGGAACTCGTACTGAAGAATTATACTTTATTGATAAGTCTTCTGGTAAGATAATTGAGCATTTATATGGAAGAGATGGAGCGGCGCAAGTTAGAATTCCTAAAAGTTATATAGATGATAATAGATTTAAAGATAAAAAAGTGGTTACGTTACATAACCATCCTAGCGGAAGTGCTTTTAGCATTGCAGACATAAGGACAAATAGTTATCTAGACTTTGTAGATAATAGCGTGGTTGCGGGGCATAATGGGTATGTATATCACTATACTAATATGAACTATTCAAAGGAATTTGAAGAGTGGTATAATAAAAGCAGAGAAAATTTTATAGGTAATGTTCCGAAAGGAGAAGCCGGTCATACAATATATTCATTAGGGAATATATTTTGGGGTAGTGATTATGAAAGAAGATAGTTGTGCTAAAAACAAACTAGTACAAGATATAGCTAATGAAATATTCAATGGAGATTGGGAAGAAGAAAAAAAAATAAATGAGTTACAAAACAAGTATGATTTGAATGCTGAGAAAAATCATGCGGAATTTCTTCAAAAGGCAAAATTAACAGAGGAAGAATATAATTATGTTCTGGAACACATTTCAAATTCCAACTCAATAAATTTTAAAGACCCTCTAGTGATAAAGTTTTGTGCCGGTGTCGGAGTAAATATACCACAGTAAAAATAATAAAAGCTTTAAAAAGACCTTTAAAGGGTCTTTTTTTAGTGCTTTAAAAAGCATATAGATATTCAAAAAGGAGGAACTAAGGATGTTAAAAAAACAGACTAAAAGTCCAGATGATGAGGACTTAAAAAAGAAAAAGCCCGAAAAAGCGGAAGAAAACAGCACAGAAGATAAAGCAGCAAAGACTGAAAAAGATGCAGATGGTGGAACCACAGAGCCTTTGGATGAGGAAGATACAAAAGATACGTCTGAAGAGGAGGTTACAGAAGATAGTGAGCAATCGGAAACTGACCCCCTGGAAGAAATTTTATCTAACCCGGAAATTAAAGCTCTTTATGATAAAAAAGTTGAAGAGGAAGTAAATGCCGCCTTAAGTCAAAGAGAAACGCAGGCGGAGAATGATAAGCTTCTTAATATGTCTCCTGAAGAGAGGGCAGACCATGAGATGACTGAGCGTATTAAAGAACTTGAAAGACGGGAAAAAGAAATTTCCACAAGAGAAAAAAAGGCAGAAATTGTAGAGGAGCTTACGGGACTACAGCTTCCGCCAGTACTTGCAGAGTGCTTCAATTATGAAAGTGACGAAACGCTTCAAAGGTCAAAGGAGGAAGTTATAGGAGCTTTTAAAGACGCATTAAAGCAGTCGGTAAATGAAAGACTTAGAGGGTCTAATTTGCCTAAAACCACTTCTTCAGGACCAGGGGAAGCAGGAAGAAAAGTCAGAGGTTCTAATTTTGCAGATATTATCAATGATGAAAGAAAGAGAGGACAAAAGTAAATGGCAGAGGGATTTTTAAAGGATGAATTGCAGGGGGCGGTACCCGTTGAAACCGCACAGGAGATTGTAAAAGAGGTCGCTAAGGGCTCAAGCCTTTTAAGGCTTGCAAAAACAGAGCCTATGACAAGTGAAAAAAAGAAAATACCGGTTATGACAGAGGGTGCCGGAGCTTACTGGGTAGGCGAGGGACGAAGAATTAAAACCTCTAAGGCGCAGTGGATATTCCCGGAGCTTGTGGCTAAGAAGTTAGCCGTAATTATTCCTGTTACTAAGGAAAAGTTAGAAGACAGCACCTTTGATGTTTTTGCAGAGCTTAAAGAGTCAATTGCGGAGGCCTTTTACACAGCAATTGATGCCGCAGCTTTTTTCGGAACGAACTCACCCTTTGCCACAAATATTTTAAAGTCCGCCACTGACGCAGAAAACCTTGTAGTGCTTGGAACGGAAAAAAGCTTAGACCTTGATGTGTCTAATGTAATGGCGCTTGTAGAGGCTTCAGGAAGAGATGTAAGCGGTTTTGCGGCTCACTACGGCATTAAAAACAGCTTAAGAAAGCTTAGGGACAGCAACGGAAACCAGCTGTTTGTATCAGGAGTGGACAGCACGGAGCTTTATTCTTTGCCCATTGATTTTTCACGTAATAATTCTTGGGATAAGACAAAAGCGGAAGTGCTTGCAGGGGATTTCAATATGTGCCGTGTCGGAATCAGAGATGATATCGAGTATGAAATTTTAAAGGAAGCTACACTTCCGGGAACACTTGATGAGGACGGCTTGCCAATCTCACTTGCAGAGCAGGATTTAATTGCAATTAAGGCTACCATGCGTATAGGATTTTTAATATTAAGAGATGAGGCTTTTGCAGCACTCACTCCGAAGATAGGAGGCTAAGATGTACGGCTTTAAAAAGTATATTGATAAAAACGGTCTTATTATTAATGCCACTCCAAAGGCTTACGAACTTTTTTATAAAAATCAGGGCTTTGAGCCTCTTTTGGAAGAAAAAGCAGTAAAGCAGGATACAGCTACCGACACATTTAAAGATGCTGACGCTAATCCTGACGGTGCAGAAACAAATACCGATACATCAGATAAAAGTGCTGCTGCAGATACTGAAAAGCATTTTGAAGATATGAGCATGGCAGAACTTAAAAGTTATCTGGATAACAGGGGCATAAGCTATGGTAAAAAGGTGACAAAGGCGGAGTTAGTGAAGTTAGCGGATGCGGAGGAAAAATAACCATGCTTACTGAGGAATACTTAAGATTACAGGAGCTTCTAAAGGAAGGTATGCCTGAGGCTTCGGATGCTGTATGTAAACAGGCTCTATCCGACGCAGAGGGAGCAATCCTTGATATATGTAATCGAAAAAATATAACTCCTCGACTGCATAACCTTTTATCTGCTCTTGCAGCTGTTTATGCAAGAAGAATTATGGCTGCGGGAGAAATCTCAAGGTCTGAGGGAGATGTAAGTATGACTACGGCATATGCAAAGGAAATTCCAAGCGACCTTGAAAAACGCATACTTTCACACAGGAAGCTTAAGCAGGCGGGCATTGCAAATGAAACTAAGATTTAACAGGAAAGAATGTTTCCTAAAAAAGAGAAAAGTAATAAAAACCGCAGAGGGCGGCAGGATTTCAACCTTTGAAGATGTAGGGGCGGCTTTTAATGCGACCCCCTACTCTAAAGAGGGACAAACTAAAGTAAAGCCATCGGGTTTTATACAGCATTATCAAAAGCAGCTTTTGTACGAAGCGGCTTTTGAAATAAGCGTTTTAAATGATGTTGAGGTCTTTGCATTCAGAAACTTTACCATGTCGGTGGGTGACGGCATATGTCTTTATGCTAATAAAGACAGCTTGCCCGACTATAGGATAGTAAGCATATTGCCATATACGGGGCATGTAAGGATTTGCTTGGAGAAAGTATGACGGATGAATTTGACGGGCTTTTACAAAAGCTTGGCGAGATGGCAGCCATAGAAAATGAACTGTATAAATCGGTTGATGAGTGCGGAGAGTTTGTAAGGGATGATGCAAGGCTAAGGGCTCCTGTGGATATAGGGGATTTAAGAAAGTCCATAGCGCATACAACCGAAAAAAAGGCTGATGAGATTACAGCTATCGTTCATACAAACTCAGACCATGCAATGTATGTAGAGTTTGGGACAGGACCTGTAGGGGCGTCAAACCATAAGGGCGTATCACCGAATGTAGATATAGACTACGCTACTGAAAAATGGCTTGGTCAAATTCCTTTTCTTATAAGCGCAACTGATAGCGGCTACAGATATATAGCAGGACAGGCGGCACAGCCGTATCTTTATCCGGCACTTAAGGACAATGAGGAGCAAATAGAAAATAAGCTTAAAGCAGATATTGGAAAAATAATAAAGGAGCATTGCATATGATAAATATAAAGCCTAAGATTTTAGACTGTCTTGAAGCTGTATTCCCGAACGTGGATATTTCTGACAGCTACCCTGAGGATTTTGAAAAGCAAACACAGATAACCTATACGGAGGAGCAAAACAAAGCCCATGATATGTCGGGAAATAAGGTAATTACTTCTTATGTAAGGTACCGTATAGATATATGGGATAAGGAGTCTGCCTCGGATATAGCCTGCATAATCGATAAAGAGTTAAACGAAAAAATAGGGCTGGTAAGAACGGACTGCATGGATAATAACGAGATAGGACGCAGACATAAAATAATGCGTTTCGAGGGAGTCCTTGAAGAAGATGGACAGATAATGTTTTCTGTTAAAAAGTAGGAGGAAAAGAAAAATGTTGGCAAATGGAATTTTACTTGCAGTTAAACTGCCGGGAGCGGTAGATTTTATTAATCTACCTGATTTAAAAACAGTTCCCGATATGAATAATGAGCGTGAGCAGGTTGAAAATACACCTCTTTCCGCCGCAAACAAAAGGTACGAGCCGGGCATTGGCGACTATGGGGACATGGAGTATACCTTTGTGCATACGAAAAATACGGCTGACAGCGCATACAGAATTTTAAGGGAACACGCTGAGAGACAGACGGCACTTGAATTTAAAGAAAAGTGGACAGACGGGACGGAGTTTTCATATACTGCAATCCCATCCGTAGGCTTTGCAAGAGGCGGCGGCATAAACAGCGTAATTGATCTTAAGGTTAAAATGTCTTTACAAAGTGACATAGAGGTAAAAGACCCGGCATAAAAATGACAAATGGTATGGATTAGCATCCGTGCCATTTGTTTTTTAAGACAGGAGGAAAGATGAATGAATAATTTTATATCAAATGAGGCTTACGAAGAGAAATATGTGCAGGAGAATCTTACAAATGAAGCGGATAAAACCGCTGATGTAATCAGCTTTGAAGATAAAAATGCAAAGCGTCCGGCTTTTGCGGTTTGGAAGATTTCGGAAGATGAGTGTTTAAAGTTAAAGCTTACAACCTCCGAAACGTTAGAGCTTGAAAAGAAATTTAAGAAAAATCTTATATCACTGATGGGCGATGAGAGCAATATCCCGCCGCTTACAACCATGCTTCAGCTGACACACAGTGCGGCCTTGCCTTGGATACACGGCATTAGGCTTAAGGACATAGAAAGCAAGTATGAAACATATGTTAAAAACGGCGGAAACCAAATGAAATTTTATGTGGATGTATATTTGCAGATTTTCATGGTGTCAGGTTTTTTCTCAAGCACGATGACAGAGGAATTTACAGCACAGTCGGAGCGATTGCAGGACATGATGTAGATATTATTTTTTCCTACGAGTATCAGGCGCGGCAGCTTCAAAGATTATATGAAGATTTTTTGGATGCAGGATATTTGCCGGAGCTTTTTAATAATTCTTCGATATCGGAAGTTTCGGATATGTTAGAAAGCTCTTACCGCCAAAAAAAGGCAGAATATGAAGAAAGATTAAAGCTTAGCATAATGGTTTTGGATATTTTCGGAAAAAATCTGCTTGATAAGGCGGCGGCGTCCTTAGGCACTGAGAATATACGATACTCGCTTACAGAATATTTTCCGGAGCTTTTTGATTTTGCCCAAAGCTCCGAATATAGAAAAGAAGAAAAAGGAAAAGATACGGTATCTACGCTGTCATCGGAAATGAAGATTTATAAAGCTAAAAGAGTGCATGACGCTTTTTTAAGAAACCAAAGAAGAAATGAAAAGGAGTAGCGCTATATGGCAGATACTTTGCATGAGCTAAAAGTGAAAATCAGGGCAAGCCTTGACGGATATAAAAAGGATATGGCAGCCATTAAAGAGGAAACTAAAAGGACAAAAGCGGCTGTCGAAAGTGAAAAAAGTAAAATTAATGCCGCCCTTAATGGGGTCAGTACTGATAGGGCTCGTGCAAGCATTGAAAAGCTAAATTCTACCTTTAACAGGCAAAAGGAGGATATAAGACGTCAGGAAGACATTATTTTAAATCTAAAAAGGCGGTACGAGGACTTAATTTCGGGAGTTACTGCCGACAGAGGAATTTCAGGGCTTGAAAAGCAGCTTAAAGCAGCTGAAAAGGAATTTGGAGAAGTAAGTGCCGGATATAACAAGCTTTATGATGAGTATGAGATATACCAAAATTTATCACAAAGCGGCTCGGAGGCAGCACATTTTAAGGAGCTTTCCGCAGAGCTTGAAAGAATGGATGTTATATATGAAAAGCAGGGAAGAAAGGTTATGCAGCTTAAAGAGCTTTTAGAGCAGGCAAAGCTTAACCCTGAGTCTACGGCAAGTGCCGAAGAAATGATAAGAAAAATTGAGGCTGAAACAAGGAAGCTTGAAAGACTTAAAAATGAAGCTAAGTTAACCAAAGAAAAGCTTGACGCTGTAATGTTAAATAAAGCTCCTCCAATTACTGAGCGTAAGGTAAGAAGCATTACAAAAAGGCTTAAGGAAATGGCTTTAGAAGCTAAAAAAAGTGCAAAGAGCACATCCTCTGCTTTTAGTGGAGCCTCTAACGGTATAGAAAAATTTGGAAGAAGAATTAAAGCCCTACTGGCAACGGTTCTTATTTTCAATGTAATAAGAAGTGCGCTGACTGCGTTTAGAACCCATATGGGAGAAGCGCTTAAAACTAATAATCAATTTTCCAATTCTCTTTCACAGATAAAAGGAAATCTTTCAGTTGCTTTTGCGGGAATATATAATGCAACACTTCCTGCAATTAATGCTTTGATGTCTGCACTTGCATCCTTAACGGCGATGCTGGCTACTGTGGTTTCAAAGATTTTTGGTAGTACCTATAGCCAGAGTTTAAAGACAGCTAAGGGTTTTAAGGCTGCTACAGCTGCGGCAGGTGGATATAAAAAAGCAACTGAAAGAGGACAGGTCTTTTCTTTTGATGAAGTCCATAACATCAATAAAAATGAAGACGAAACAGGAGGCGGAGGAGGACTATCAGAGGATGTGCTTGCAGACTTAGAGGCTTCTGATAGTCTGTTGGATAAGTTCTTAGATAAATTTCGTGGTATAAAAGAGTACTTAGATAAACTTTTTGAAAATTTTAAGAGTGGATTTTTAGCAGGTCTGGGAGATGTATCATTTGACCCCTTAAAGACTGCTTTAAAAGGAATTAAACAGAGCTTAAAAGATATTTTTACTGACCCAGACGTTTTAAAGGCAGCAGATAATTATGCTATAAAAGTTGCTTATTCTTTAGGTCAGATGGTAGGGGCGGCAGCTTCTATAGGTATAACAACGGCTACATTTTTATTTGGTGGCATAGATAAGTATCTTGCACAAAATAAAGACCTAATAAAAGGCTGGCTAATATCAAACTTTAACATTGGTGCGGAAATAGCCACATTGCAAGGAGACTTTGCTCAGGCAGTTGCTAATATTTTTTCGGTTTTTGGTACAGATACCGGGCAACAGCTTTCTGCCAATTTAATTGGCATTGTGGCTAATGCTTTTATGGGAATACAGCAGTTAGCCGTAAAAGCATATCGTGATATAACTGATATTTTAACAACGCCAATAGTCATAAATCAGGAGGATTTAAAAGAGGCTTTACTTGGAATTGTAGGTTTTTTAGCCGAAGTTACAGGGACGATAAAAGAGCTTGTTGATGAAGCGGGAAATATACTAAATTCAGTATACGATGAAAAAATCAATCCTCTGTTTGCTAGTATAAGAGACGGACTGGGAAATCTTTTATCACATTTCTTGGATTTTTGGACGGGTAATGTAAAACCTACGTTAGATGAGTGGGGCGCAAAATTTGAAGAAATTACCAAAGATAAAATTATTCCATTTGTGGATAGTATCGGACTATTAATTGGAAGTGTATCAAATGCTTTTACTGAACTATGGAATAATATTTTACAGCCATTTATTGACTGGATAATTACGAATATTTTACCTGTAATTCTACCGATAGCCGATACAATAATGACAACTGCTTTGAAATTAGTGGGTAATATATCAGAAGCTATTGGCGGAATAATTGAAGTACTAGCTGGAATAATTGATTTTATTACGGGCGTTTTTACAGGCGACTGGGAACTTGCGTGGATTGGTATTGAAGAAATGACCACCGGCTTGCTCGAAGCAATAGTAGCCACAGTAGAGTTTGGATTAAATTTTATAAGTGGCATAGTTACAGTGGGGCTACAACTTATATCGGGAACAATTACGGTTGCTTTTTCCACAATAGGAAGTTTTATAGCTACTATACTGACAACCATTGCAAATGTGATAAAAACATCCATTGACCTTGTAAAAAATGATATGAGCCAAGGACTCAATATCATAAAAGAAAAATGGGTAAGCACATGGACAGAAGTTAAAGACACTACCAAAAAAATATTTGATGATTTGTGGAATGTTATCAAGCAAAGTATAAATTCCATTTTAGGTGGAATTGAAGCTATGGCAAACGGAGTAGTAAATGGCATTAATGCAGTAATTAGTGCTTTAAATGGGTTAAACTTTACAGTGCCATCTTGGGTACCGGGAATTGGTGGAGAGAGCTTTTCATTTAATATACCTAGCCTTGCAACAGTTTCACTTCCAAGACTGGCAAAGGGGGGAATTGTAGATAGGGCTACACCACTGATTGCAGGTGAGGCCGGAAAAGAAGCTATAGTGCCGCTTGAAAATAATACCGGATGGATGGCAACCCTTGCTTCCAAGATTGCGGAATTAATTAACTACACAAAGGATGAACCTGATGAATGGAGTGAGGAGCAGGAGCTCACAATTCCGATTACCATGGAAATTGACGCGGAAAAGCTGGATGAAAGGCTTGTGAAAGTAAGGCTGCGCAGGGGAAGACCCATAGCCGTAACGGAGGGATAAATGGATGTACTTATAGTAAATGGAGTTGTGTTGCCTGAACCGACTGACATGGAGCCTGATGAACAGGATATTACGGACTCACACCGTAATATCCAAGGCTTTATGAAAGGGCATGTGGTTAGGCATGATGTTCATACGGTAGTAGTTAAGTGGGATATATTATCAGCTGATGACTACTATATAATTGCAAATGCCATAGCTCCTAAGTATGGACTGAATGTTTTTTACCACTTGCCGGAAAGAAATGCTACGGCAGCGCTTACCATGTATGTGGGGGATAGAAAGAAAAAGACCTTTAGATATAAAGATGGAAAACCTATTTATAAGGGAGTAACCATTAAATTTATAGAGGAATAATGTGAAAAATCACATTGGGATGATTAATATGCAGGCTGTTTCCAAAAAATACAGAAGTATGATGAAAAGTGACTGCCGTAAATTAACTACGGCAGTCATATATATTGGAGCTATAAATCAGGATGCACAGATGGGTAGTAGCCCTGATGGGTATTTTAATGAATTATCTACCGCGTCAGCTCCGGCAAATCCGGATGAGGAAGTAACAAAACGATATTTTTCGTGGGAAGAAAACTTAAATCGCTTAGATGGAAAAATGTATTTCCCCCCAGAGTTTGAAAGTGATGAGCTATATAACCAAGGAATTATAACTGAAGAGCTTTCTGCTTTTGCTAGTTCTCCTACTGTAATTTTTAATTTTACAACTCCGGGAATGAATATAAGAGGATTAACTATTGACTTTGGTATTTCTTATCCTAAAAGTTTTACTGTTGAAACAAATGAGGTTACAAGAAGTTATGAGATAAATTCTGGAAAATTTGTTACAGAGGATATATTTGATAACTCGGATTATTTGAAAATCACGCCCGGAGAAATGTCGCATGGTAAAA
Source organism: Acetoanaerobium sp. (assembly GCA_041831635.1). GTDB lineage: Bacteria > Bacillota > Clostridia > Peptostreptococcales > Filifactoraceae > Acetoanaerobium. Next base: position 20,183 of record JBHASY010000137.1, read on the forward strand.
CCAGATTTAGAATTGAAAAAATACTTTTTGGCATTGGCATTACTCTTGGTGGAAAAAAACTTTTGAAAGTAGCCTTAAAGGAAAAGACACATCCAATATCTTTAAAGCTTCCCACGGTTGATTTGAGTTTCAGTGTGGATAATCAGGATAGATATTTTAATGCTTCAGCTCCTGATAGCGAATTTAATTATTTAAAAAAAGGGCAGCAGGTTACTCTTTTCTTTTACCAGACCTTGGCAGATGGCACTATCGAAAAAGTCAAAGGAGCTCATGTGGCTTTGGACGATACTTGGAAAGATAAAGTTACTACTGCGGAATTTTCGGCTACAGACAGATTTTATCAGATGGACGGTATCTACGAAGAGGGGCTATGGCGTCCACATGGAATTACAGCGTATGAACAACTTAAAGATGTATTTTTAAAGGCTGGGTTAAAGGAAAGCGAGTTTTATATAGATGAGTACCTACATACAATAAAATTGCATAACCCAGTGCCCAAGGATACCTATGCTAATTGCGTTTTACTCATAGCCAATGCTTGTAGGTGTGTCATAAAGCAAAACAGATTTTATCAGATTATGGTTATGGCATCATTTATTCCTGACTTATATACATCTTCGGAAGATGAAGTGGAACCGGACTTGGCTAAGCATTTAATTGAGGCTAGAGAAGTTTTTGAGTATTTTGACTGGCAAAAAGATTTTAATGCTTTAGATGGTAGTATGTACTTTCCGCCTGAAAATGGGAACGATGAGCTGTGTACCGGTTATGTAAGTACAGAGATTGCAGATGATAAGGGTAATTTCATCAAAAATCCTACAGTTACGATGACAGCAGAGGTTGCTTTTACATTTTTTCAGCTAACAATTTATTTCGGAAGCATTTTCCCTGAAAAGATGATTATACATTGCTTCAAAAATAATGAAGAAAAAGAAAACTTTGCTGTGGAAGTTAATTCTGAAAAATGTGTGATAGTTCATACTTTTAGAGATGTTGATAAAGTAAAGATAGAAATTACTAAAGCAGGGGAATTTCAGAGAGTATATATAAGGCAAATTTCGGTAGGCGAAACTTCGGATTTTTATATAGATAGAAGTGATATGCTTAAGGAGCCTAGCATTGAAAAGCAGGATGAATTAAAGGATATACAAGTTATTAGAACTATATATTCAAAATCGGAAGAACTTACGGATGTTTATACAGATACCATTACGTTATCAAGTGATTTAAAAGAGTTTAAGATACCTTTTACAGAACCTGTCATTCCTGTAACGATTAGTACTTTTTCTCACAAGGATAATGCCCAGGATGAAGTTACTTTGGAAGTGGGAGCTCTTGACTACGGTGGCGTAGTGGTCCGCTATTCAAACTGGTATGCAGTCATAAAATTCATAACTCCTCCGGAAGTTTCGGAAGAGATTGATATTGTGATAAAAGGCTATAAGCTACTGGAGTTTAACCCAGAGTATCTATTAAATGTAAACTCTACAGGCTATACACCTGCTGCCCTTAAAAATCCTTTAATTGATAGTGAAAAAATGGCAAAAGATTATGCTGATTGGTGTGCGGATTATTATAAGGCTAGAGCAGAGTACAAGTTGTCTAAAGTTACAGGAGACCCTGCACTGGAAAGTAATGACTTGGCATACTGTGAAAATGAAGATGCGAGTAAGCAGTTAATAAGAGTTCATACAGTTAATATCAAATTTGACGGAGCATATAGTGGTAGCAGTTATGAGGGGAGGAGCATTAAGTGAGTAATAATACTTTTATTACACCTAAAACTGACTGGAAGTGTATATATGATGCAAGTGGTAGCTACATAGGAGATTATTTTGAGCCTATGGATTATAACCGGATTAAAAATAATATTAATTTTTTAAAAGATATGGCAAAAGAGCTTTACGATAATGCCCCTGAATTTACTGATTTGGGAGAAGACCGGAATTATGGAAGTCCTGAAAGATGGAGAGCTTCATGGTGGACGAGTTTGCAGGACAACCTGGAACAAATAAATTTATGTTCCGCTAAGCTTATCATAGGGGAAAGAGAAAATTACAGAAGTAATGCTGCAGGTAAATTGGTGGATGAATTAAATCGAATTGAAAAGGCAACTTTAGATATTTTTCAGAGACTTAAAATTGTTAAAAAAAGTAAAAAGAGATTAAGTACAAGACTTGGCGGTGCTAAGGGGGTGGTTAAATGCTAAAACTTAATTATTTGGATGATACTTTAAACGAAAGTATAAACACTGAGCGACAATATGAAATTATTCGTGGAGCTGACGGAAAAAGTCAGATAAAGGATGTAACATCTTATAGTCAGGTTGGAGATGATATCGGAGCAGCACAATTTAAGGAAATTTCAAGGTCTTTATATGGCTTCATCAATACCGAACTTAAATTAAAAGCTGATGGCTCTATAGAGTCTAAGATGGATATAGGGACAAAAGTTACTAAAATTAATGCTGATGGTTCAATTACTCAAAGGCTTGTTGATAATGATGGAAACACAATAACAAAAGTGACTAAAGTAAATGCAGACGGTTCAGTTACATCCAGTGTAACAAATGTAGTAGCTTCATAAAGGAGGAAAAGATGGCGTTAATTGAGGATGATATAGTTTTTAAAAATTTATTTGGGTATGGAGGCATTACTCCACAGCTATGTAAAGATTGTACCAGAGTAAATAGCAACAGTGATAAAACTGTTACACTTACTTGGAGAAATCCACCTGATACATGGCTTGACAATCAGCTTTTAGTTACATGGAAATCAACATGGATAGTTAAAAAGAAAGGTTCATTTCCTGAAAGTGTATATGACGGGGAACGAATTTTTCAGAGTAAAGAGCCGGCTATCATTCAAGCAGAATTTGTGGACAGAAACTTTACTGATGATGAAGACGTTACAGATTATTTTTATATGGCTTTTCCGGTATCTGATACAGGGGCTATGAGCGTAAATTCAGCAAACCGTTTTGATGAGTATCTTATATGGGGGTTTATTGAACACATGGATATCTTAGACCCTGATAGCAGAATTGAGTATACAGATAGGAACACCAATTATCAGCCGGCATATATGGATTATGTGGCTGATAATTTTAACTATGGTTCTTGGGAAACGTGGTGGTGGCTTGAAGCTAACAAGCCTTGGATGGTTAAGTTTGACGGAAGACCGGATTATCCGCTTGACCCTAATAATTATAGAAATAAGGCTGACGGTAGCGGAGTGTCAGATATAACAAATACGGCTTATGAGGGTGGCGCCTATGCGTGGCTTAAAAGGATTTATAAATATGAAAAAATCGAGGGTAGCAAGCGTATAGTTAAATTTTGCGACAGGAAAGCAGGAGTTGACTATAAGCCGATAGGCTTTTGCGATGAGGGCGGAAATATCTTAGAGGGATTATGGCTACCTATGTACTATGGAACTATAGTCAGTGGTAAAATGCGCTCTATGGCTACAGGAGTACCAGAAAATACTTCAACAACTGATGCACAGTACAATTACTTAAAGGCAGCAGGTACAAGACATGTATTTTTAGGTGGAGCGATTATGGAAACCCTAAAAGACATAGAGTATATGCTTGCAAAGAGTACCAATATTCAGGAAAAATTTGGAGCAGGATATACTATAGGAGGCTCACAGGCAAGTCATTTGAAGCCTAATCAAATTTTAGATGGTGGAGCAATATATGGAAAAAATGATAGTAAAAGCCTTGGCAAAATTTTTCACTCGTTAGCACTGGGGAGCTATCAGATATGTTTACGTGACCCATATTGGAATTTAAAGTATGGGGTGTACCATGTGAGTCCTAATTACATATATGATATAACCGCAAACAAATATGAAAACACCGGTATTGCAGTGACAATGCCAGGAGGATGGCAATATCCGACAAAGTATGCATTAGCATTAGACTGGGGAGCGGTTCCGATAGAAGGTGGTGGTTCTACGGTATTAGGTTCTTGCGACGGATTTGTGGCAGTTACAAATACTAGTATAGTGGCGGTTAGACTGGGGTGCTGTTCGTGGGAGAAGATGTGTGGCGCAGGTTTTGCCTCTCTGGGGTATGCTCCTGGTCTTGCGACCTGGACTATCGGGTCAGCCGACCTTCTTTTACCACCTGTAGGAGTTAGTGCAACAAACTCCGTATAGGGGGTTCGGGGGCTTTCCCCCGTAAGTTTTTTATAAGTTTTAGGGGATAAGATATATACTCGTTTTTCTATTATGTGTGGCGCAGGTTTTGCCTATCTGGGGTATGCTCCTAGTAATGCGAACTGGAATATCGGGTCAGCCAAACTTCTATAATTAAAGGTCAGAAACAGTATCTTATTCCTACACCGCTGATGGCTGAAATGCCATTATATCCGCTCGTAAGAGTTTTGGTAAGTGAAAATGGTTCCAAGCAGGCTCTGTTAGTAGTGTTAGTTGTTCAAAAGCAGAGAGGAGATAGAAGATATAGTGAAAACATATAAATACCTGTATAGAAAAATGTTGGATGAAAATATTGTCCGACTTGCTTATAAAAAATTAAGGCGGGGAAAAACCAAAAGACCTGAGATACAGTATATAGACCAAAATTTAGATATTATGGTAGAAAAAATAATTATTATGCTTAAAAATACGAAGCCTGAGGGGTGCTTTGTAGAGGATAAAAGCTTAGCTTTTAATCCTATAGAAAAAACTCCAAGGTATCGTTTTGAACATGGCAAATGGAGAGAGATATACACTGCTCCTATAATGGAGCAGTGGGTACATCATATAATAGTTTTGCTCATAGAACCTATAGTTATGAAGTCTCATTATATTTATTCCTGTGCATCTATTCCCAAAAGAGGTATGCACAGTGGCAAAAAGACAGTAAATAAATGGTTTAAAAATTTTAAAAAAACTAAGTATTTTGCTAAAGCTGATATACGAAGATATTATCCACATTTAAAGCTTAAAAACGTGTTTAATTGGCTTAAAACTATTATTTTAGATGAGTGGTTTATGCACGTATTAGAACTTTGTTACAAAGGCTTAAAATATATAATATTAGGTTTTTATCCAAGCCAGTGGATTGCAAACTGGTACTTACAAAGGTTGGACTATCATATAAAACAAAAGCTTAAAATATCTTTTTATATAAGGTATGCGGATGATATTGTATTAATTTCTTCAAATAAAAGAAAGCTACATGAAGCTTTGAAAGCAATAAAATATTTCCTTTTAAAGCTAGGACTTAAGCTTAAAAGAAACTATCAGGTATGCAGGTCATACTATGTAAAGGATGGTAAAAAGATTGGTAGAGCATTGGACTTTATGGGGTTCCAATTTTACAGATATGCTACAGTTTTAAGAAAAAGGATATTATTATCAGCTACAAGATGTGCAAGGAAGATTGCTAAGAATGCGTATAAAAGGAAGCCAATAAATATAAGACTTGTAAGGCGCATGTTATCCTATATGGGGTGGTTTAAACACTCTGATACTTATAGTTGCTATCTCATATGGATAAAGCCAATTATTAGTATACGTAGACTAAAAAGAATAATTTCAAAGTTAAGCAGGAGGAGTAATTGTGACAGAGTGGAAAAAAGAAAATCAATCTCACAAGCCACCGCAGTGGCAACAGGTTTCTATTGATAAGTATATTCAGAGAAAGGATATAAAAAAGATAGTAGCAAAAAGTGAAGATGGCGCAGAGTATATTACATACGAGTGTAGTTCCAGATTTCTGACAGGACAAGAGTATCAGGAACAAAAAATCTTATCAGATATGCAGGATAAAATAGACGAACAAGGCATGTCAATAATTGAAATGCAAAGTAATATTGAATTTTTAGTTTGTATTAAGGATTTGGAGGAAAAAATATGATATATAATGTTATGAAAAAAATAATTACACATAATAACGAATTGAGGGAACAGGGAGCTATTTCAGAGGAGGATTATAATGCTTGGGCTGAAATAAACGCAAGTAAGCTGGATGTTTTCTTGCTTTGCAACCGAATTTCTCAGGTTCAGTATCAGGAACTTATTTCAATGCTTCAGATTAATGCTATAGCCGGATAAAAGGAGTCAATATGGGTAGGGATAAAACCAAGTATAGTGAATTGGTAAAAAAACATAAAGATACATTAATATTGCAAAATGAAAGTTTGTTTTATACTGCTTATGATGAACCTGCCGGTGTGCTGTCTGATATAACTAATTTTAAACTTATACGGACAGCCACCGGTAAACTTAGGTGTAGCTGTCATGCAGATAAATGGGAAAGTACAAGACAATTATTAGAAGATAATCATATATCATATATATTTATTAAAAAAGATGAAGTTGTAGCTGAAAAAATTTTTAAAGATAATAATTATCCGCTGTATGCCAATAAAAAGCATATACCTGATAAGATATATGAAAAAGAAACCTCAAAAACGAATACAGGGGCAGTTAAAAATCTAAATTCTTACGATGATATTGAAAAATATAACAAAGGTCTTACATATATAGAACTTATGTGTGAGGGCATTAATCCAATTTCAAATAAAAAAGGTAACAATATTTCTTTAGAAGACCCGGATATTATTAGGGCTTTATTCTATATAAAAGAACTTTTAGAAAAATATAAAATTGAATAACTTAAAAAAGTTAAAGATGTTTTTTAAAAAAACTTTTAAAAAGCTTTAAATGATATTTTTGATAACTTTTATATCTTAAAATCACATAGTTTTTTACAAATTTTATGGAAAAATTTTAAATTGACATTCTTGGTGCGAAAAATTGACATTCTTGGCGCGAGCTTACAAAAGGATTTGTTATCAATCATACTTTTCCTTGTCCGGGGAAAACGGATGGATTGATGAGGTAGGAAGGTTATATATCATTTTTTCTCTGAGGGCAATCCAGGAGGCAATGAACTGTGCGGAGAAATCTGCAATCAAGTATCTGACCCGAGCTTGAATCTTGACAACTACATCGGAGTAGTATATTATAACATTAGGTGGGATATCCCACTCGATATTATAGAGGTGAGAATCATGACAGCAATAAAAGATTACACGGTTCATATTGATAGCAAGAAGAGAATTACGCTCAGAGGTGCATTATTTCAATACTACAATGTTAAGGAATACGATAATGGGTGTATTATGTTAGAGCCTAGAGAGCTTACAGTTCCAGAGAGTGTTTCTGCTCGTACCTTGGAGGATATGGATAGAGCAATAAGCAATTTCAAAATGGGAGAGGTATCTCCGACTGTTGATTTATCTGATTTCTAAGGAATGGATGTAAAATACGAATGGCATATACTATACGAATGGGTATTCCGGAGATGGCTGAACTATGGAATAAATTGCAAACAAGCTATCGAGATGGAACAATTAACAAAAAAGATGCGGAGCTTTATAAGAAATGGGGAGCCGCAATTAAGAAGTTAGCAATGGATCCGTTATATCCCAGTCTAAAGTCACATGAGATTGAACCGTTATCAAAGCGATACGGAATAAAGGTGTGGCAGTCCTATTTGGAAAACAGGAAAAGCGGAGCCAGAAGGATGTATTGGGTATACGGTCCGGATAAGAAGGATATAACGATTATTGGATTGGAACCACATCCTGAAGATTCTAAAAAAGGGGCATACGACAGGATTAGCTTGTCGGACCTTGATTAAAACTAAATACGGAACATGGCAACTGGCCGATCAGAGAAATCTGACCGGTCTTTTATTATGCAAAAAACAAAGTTAGGAGGAAAATAATTATGGCATTTTTTCAGAGCGCAATAGGAACACTACAGACACTTGTAATTGCACTTGGTGCAGGTCTTGGAATCTGGGGGGCAATCAACCTGATGGAGGGATATGGAAATGACAATCCCAACGCTAATGCTCATGTACGGTAGAGAAACAACAAGAAAAACAAAACAAGGACAGCCGCCCCGCCGCTATTCCGAGCAAGAGGGACACGGGTTCTTTTTGTAACTTTTTCATGAAGTCTATTGAAAACTATAATGCCGAGTGTTATAGTGTACTTGAACAATAAGTACACTAAAAAGCAAGGAGGTGAATTATGGAAATCATTATCAGTAACAATGCAAACAAGCCGATATATGAGCAGATAACAACACAGATTAAGGCAATGATAATGAGTGGTGAACTACAAGCAGGAGAAGCAATCCCTTCTATGCGGTCACTGGCAAAATCAATCCACGTAAGTGTCATTACTGTTCAAAAAGCCTATGAAGATTTACAACGGGACGGTTTTATAGAAACCACCGTAGGCAGAGGGAGTTTTGTATCAGCGCAAAACAAAGAATTTTATCAAGAGGAACAACAGCGTATTGCAGAGGAACATTTACAAGTAGCCGCAGAAATCGGACGGAACAATAATATTCCCCTTTCAAAACTTACAGAGCTGTTAGCCTTATTCTATCAGGAGGACGAATGACATGGATAATATTTTGGAACTGGAATTAGTCAGTAAGACATTTCCGAAGTCAAACTATACACTTGACAAAGTGAGTTTTTCTATCCCATACGGTGCAATTATGGGCTTTGTTGGAGAAAACGGTGCAGGAAAGACAACAACCATAGGCTGTATTTTAAATACGGTTGCAAAAGACAGCGGAACTATCAAGCTATTCGGAAAAGAAATGTCGGACGATGATACCGATATACGAGAAAAAATTGGCGTTGTCTATGACGGAGAAAATTTCCCCGGATATTTGAACGCTGAAGAACTTGCAAAAATCATGCAAGGACTATATAAGAATTGGGACAATGAATTGTTTCAAAAGTATTTGCGTGACTTCAACTTATCGGCAAAACAAAAAATCAAGAGTTATTCCAGAGGAATGACGATGAAATTAGCAATTTCCGTTGCCTTATCTCACCACCCACAATTACTGATTTTAGACGAAGCCACCAGCGGATTAGACCCGATTATGCGAGATGAAATCCTTGATGTGTTTCTTGAATTTGTGCAGGAGGAAGATCACTCTATTTTGCTTTCTTCCCATATCACAAGTGATTTAGAAAAGATAGCAGATTATATTACATTTATTCACAATGGAAAACTGATTATGACCGTATCAAAAAATGATTTGGTTTATAATTATGCGGTTATGCGTTGCAAGGAAAATCAATTTCTTGCATTAGACCCGGCAGATATTATTACTTATCGGAAACGTGATTTTCAAATTGATGTGCTGGTTTCTAACGGGAAAGAAGCACAGAAAAAGTATAAGGGTGTTGTGGTAGACCATGTTTCTGTTGATGAAATCATGTTACTATTGGTAAAGGGGGAACGGGTATGAAAGGACTCTTGAAGAATAATTTTTATGCTACACTTTCAAATGCGAAAGTCTTTGCCGCTATCATGCTCTTACTGGGTATTTTTGTTGTCGCTATGGACAATAAAATCCCGTCGCTAATAATTGGTTATATGTTGTTGGCTATGATTGGTTTTTCTCTCATTTCGATTGCGAGCCTGCGAAAGGAAAGTGCTACCAAATGGAGCAAATACAAACTTACCACACCTGTAAAGAGGTCTGCCATTGTACAGAGTTATTTTTTGAGCTTTTTATTGTGGCTGATTGTCGGAATGGTTTTTGCGGGAATTGGAGTAGCTTTATCAATCATGCTACATGGATTCCCTTTTGACAAAGATACAGATGTTTTCATGCTATTTGTGATAGGCATTGGAATAAGCCTGTTTATGGGAGGCATATTTTTCCCGCTGTTCTATGTAGGTGGAGAAGAACGAAATGAGGTGTTTTTAGTAATTAGCTTGCTCTGTGGGATTGGACTTGTTATGGGGCTTACGACCCTTTTAAACACTTTGTTTCCAGCACCTATGACTACAATGCAGATAATTTTAGGCGGCGCAATTATTTTTGCGTGTGCACTGCTTATATTTGTTATTTCTTGTCCTGTAACCGCCTATGTCTATCACAAAAGAGAATATTAAGTAAAATAGCAAATCCAGTCGAGCCAGTCAACGGTAAAATGAACGGGCTGTGCCCGCCGTATGACAGCCCCGTCTTTCCTTGCTGGTGGGTAATCAAGGGGCGACAGCAAAAAGTGCTGCCGCCCTTTCCCATAATCGAAGAAAGGGGGATTTTCCATGACTGAATACGAAGCCTATCAAGAACATATCTGCTATACCCATGATACCTATTGCCGCATTGTTATTCGCCATGCGTCCTTTGACGCTGCCCGTATGCTGGCGGCGAGGTGGAAACGGGAAATCTCCCTTGAATACTTGATCGAAGAAAAGTTTGTCCAACTAAGCACCACAGACGAGTATTTTCAAGTGCCGGACTATGGCGAAACTTATCCGTTCTCTGTCCGGGGGCAGACGATATTTTTAGATAGCTGTTCCCTTGCGGCGGCTCTTGCCGGGCTGCCGGAACAGACGCAGGAACGCTGCCAAGAAAAAGGAACTGGAAACGGCTGAAAAGCGTATCAGCGAACTTTCCGCTATCTTCAAGCGGCTGTATGAGGACAGCGTGACCGGGCGCATATCGGACGAGCGTTTCACAGAGCTGTCGGCAGACTATGAAGCCGAGCAGAAAGAACTGAAAGAACGTGCCGCCAGACTGCGGGAAGAACTTTCCAAAGCGCAGGAAGCCACCGAAAACGCTGAAAAGTTTATGAACGTGGTACGCAGGCACACCACCATTGAAGAACTTACCCCTACTCTGCTGCGGGAGTTTGTGGAGAAAATCGTTATCCATGAAAGCGTTGCCCTTGACGGGAAACGCCGGGGAAAGTTACGCAGACAGGAAATCGAAATCTATTATTCTTTTGTCGGCAAGGTAGAATTGCCCGACTAATGCCCGCCCTGTCCGGTTCTCTTACCGGATAGGAACGGCAAAATTTTTTACACTTCTTTTACTTCTTTACCTCACATGAGTAAAGTCCCAGGGAATGAAGCAGCTGATGGCAGGCGGTGGCGTGGCCCTTATCGGAACAACACTTGTTCCTCTGCTTTCCAACTTATTTTAATAACAGAATGAATCCGGGCAGGTATATCCTGCCCAAGGAAGGAGGAACGAAGTGAATAGCATTATTCAGCAGATAACAGACTGGCTGAAGGCTGTGCTTGTATCAGGCATTATGGATAACCTGACAAATACCTTTTCCTCTGTGAATGAGCAGGTAGGACAAATTGCAACAGATGTTGGAATGACACCCAGCAATTATCTTCCGGGAGTATTTAGGATGGTAAGGAATCTTTCCGAGTCGGTGATTATGCCCATTGCAGGAATACTGCTTACCTTCATTGTCTGCTATGAATTGATACAGATGATTAAATGATTTGATATGCTGATAAGCAGGTCTGTAGAAATGGAACGAGTATCTTTCTCCATCTTGCTTACTGCCTGTTGAGTTGTATTGATTATAGTGCCAAGGGCTTCTTGTGACATGCTGTGGCTCTTGCGGAGCTCACGGATACGATTCTCAGTCATAACTGTAATATTCTTTCTGATAATCATTTTATATAATTATCACAGGATACATCACAACTAAAAAATGTAAGCTATTTACAATTGACATATGAAAATAAGGGATATATAAATATTATGATATACAAAATCAGTTTACAATTTTGGAGAATAATAAATATGTATCAAACATAGGAGCATTTGTATCATCTTCATGGAAAATTTAGATCCACCAAGATTAAACCGAATAGACACTTTATTTTAATAGTTATTAAGGACTTAAGGCTAACAGAGTTTCTTGCTGTCGTAATCATAACCACCGGCTGAGCCGGTGGTTATGATTTGTGTTAGGCGCTTTTTTATATCGTTCAGCTTTCTTTTGTCAGTCAAAGAATAGTGTGCTTCATTGGTCTGAACTTCATGTCCTAAGATTAGGGCTCTGTCAGAAGCAGAAAAGCCCATTTCAATCAGCCTTGAATTAAAAGCCATACGAAAAGCATGATTATTAGTCGGTACACAGCCAAGTCTCTTGCAACGTTTCCTAAGGTTGTGCACATACCCATCGGTTGGAACCATATTGGAGCACTTGAATATAAGACAATCGAAGAAACAGCAGCTTTTTTCCATCTGGCAGAGAAATATTTGCAGATTATAGAAACAAGGGCACTTGGAATTTTGCGTGATGGGATGAATGATGGAAAGATACTCTAAATATAAAAATGAAAGGAAGTTATTTTATGTCTAATGAAGTAAATAGTGCTGACATTTTACTTTACGAAGATGCTGATACCAAAGAGTTTGTCAGTGTTATTTTCAATGAAGATAATTTTTGGTTATCTCAGCTAGGAATGTCTGAGTTATTTGGTTGTACTCCAGAAAATGTTATTCAGCACCTTAATAATATCTATGAAGAAGAGGAATTGGTTAAGGAGGCAACTACTAAGAAATTCTTAGTAGTTCGAAAAGAAGGAAATAGAAATGTTCGTCGAAACATCGATCATTATAACCTAGATGCTATAATCGCTGTTGGTTATCGTGTAAACTCAAAGAAGGCAACCAGGTTTCGTCAATGGGCTACTAAAACATTAAAGGAATACATTACAAAAGGTTTTGTAATTAATGATGATATGATGAAAAATGATCGGGCATTTGGGAAAGACTATTTCGATGAATTATTGGAAAGAATTCGCGAGATTAGAGCCAGTGAACGCCGAGCATATCAGAAAATTGCGGATGTATTTGAGCAATGTAGTTATGATTATGATAAAAACAGCGAGACTACAAGAGCCTTTTATTCCTTCGTACAGAATAAACTTCACTATGCAGTAACTGGAAAAACTGCTGCTGAATTGATAAGAGAGAGCTTCTCTTGATAGCCCTACCATGGGTCTAACAACTTGGAAGGGTGCTCCTGATGGAAAAATATGAAAAAGTGATATTATAGTAGCTAAAAACTATTTAAATGAAAAAGAAATTTCCAGATTGAACAGATTGGTTACTATGTTTATTGACTATGCAGAATTGATGGCTGAAGACGAAGTGCTAATGAGCATGAAGGATTGGCTTGATGAAACAGATATTTTTCTAAAGAATAATAGGCGGGAAGTACTTTCCGGAAAAGGAACGGTGTCTCATGAAGCAGCAGTCAAAAAGGTCAGCAAGATATATGAGGAATTTCGTAAAAAACAGGACGAAGAATATATATCAGAATTTGATCGAGAAATGGAAAAATATTATTCTGGTCGAAGTGAACCATAAAGCTTAACAAAATACTACTTAGAGAGAAATCACTTAATGAGTAAAAGACCTATTACAACTCTTTTTATGCTAATGTCAGTTGATGGAAAGATAAGCCCCGGTGCATCAGATTCTTTGGATGTCGATAAAGATTTTCCAAATATTGAAGGTTTGAAGGAAGGGCTACAGCAGTATTACGAAATTGAGCAGACAACAGACCTATGGTCATTTAATACTGGACGTGTACAGGCAAAGGAGGTCTTAGATTACTATATGAAATTTTGAGTGAATGCACACATGAATTTGTCAGATGGAGAAAAAGTATGAAGTTATTAAATGAGAAGATCGATAGGATGCATTTTGTCAGGCTTGGTTATGATTCATATTCGGAAAGTTATATTGCGCATCAAACAGATGGGGCAAATGATTGGTACTATAAAATTTCAGAGGAATTGTACTATATCTTTGATAAGGACAGAGGTAAGTATTTGGAACAGATAGAAAAGATACTTGAATTACGTGAGAAGAGCGAGCAGTTTTATTTCAGTTATATACACAATTCCAATGTATATTCTGAATTGAATGAATTATATTTTTGGAGAGACGCATGCTTAGGAAAAGAAAAGAATGAAATATATGTCAAAATCGGAACACCGGATGAACACATTCAATTAATATTTGAGAATGAGGTTTGTACGGAAGTGCGGAGAATTTGAATTTGAAGGAGAGGTGTATCTTATGTGGTTTTGGTGGTTTATGTTTGTTTGTAATTTACTTATTCCAGTCCTTATGATAGTTTGTGGGAAAATGATGTGGAAGCATTCTCCTAAAAATATCAATGGAATAATTGGATATCGAACAACACGTTCTATGAAAAATATGGATACCTGGAAGTTTGCACATGACTATTGTGGGCGACTTTGGTGGAAAATTGGTTGGGTCATGCTGATACCGTCTATCATAGTACAGTTTCCGTTTCATAATAGTGATGACAATATGATAGGAGTAGTGGGTGGCATTTTATGTACAATACAATGTGTAATTTTGATAATATCAATTTTTCCGACAGAAAGAGCTTTGAAAAGAAACTTTACTGATGATGGAACTCGAAGATAACTTTCAGGCTTCAGGTGAGTATAAAAACGCTTAAAGATTTGAATTTGTGCATGAGTTACTATGTGTAATCTTGAGTATATATGAAGAAGATTGGAGGCATCCATGGTGAAGGAGTTGAAAGCGAGAGAATATAAACGCTTTGAGGATATAAAGCAAATCAGAACAGATGGAACTGAGTTTTGGTCTGCTAGAGAACTTGCACCTGCATTAGAGTATACTAAATGGGAAAATTTTCATAAAGTAATAAAGCGTGCAATGCTAGCTTGTGAAAATAGTGGAAGAAGTGTAGAGGAATGTTTTCCCGAGGTCAGGAAAACATCAAATATGCCTAAAGGTGGCACAAAGCCGATGGTTGATTATGAATTAACCAGATATGCATGCTATCTGATTGTGCAAAATGGTGATCCGAGAAAAGAAGTAATTGCATTAGGGCAAACATATTTTGCAATCCAAACATATAGGCAAGAAGTGGCAGATCATTTCAATGAATTAGATGAAGATAGGAGGCGTTTGGTTGTACGCGGAGATATTAAACAGTGGAATCAAATGCTTGCGGAAACTGCACATAATGCCGGGGTAATTACGAATGAAGAATTTGCAATCTTCCAGAATGCGGGTTATATGGGATTGTATGGCGGATTAGATGTTGATGATATTCACAAAAGAAAGAATCTTGAGGTTGGTCAGAAGATACTTGACTATATGGGCAGTACGAAATTGATTGCGAATCTTTTTCGTATTTCACAGACAGAAGAAAAGCTGAGGAAGGACGAAGTAGATAATGCAAAAACAGCCACTTCCATTCACTATTCTGTTGGTAAAGAAGTACGTAGTGCTATAGAAAAAATAGGGGGCACTATGCCCGAGGATTTACCGACACCTGAGAAAAGCATACAAGAAATCGAAAAGGAACAGATGGCTCGGTTAAAGGCAAAAGCGAAAGCGGGAAAACTGATGCTTGATGAGTAGATGAATTTGAATTTGGTGGTAAGATGATGAAAAAAAGAAGTACAACAGTAGTGGTAGTTATATTAACTCTTATAATGACATTTATGGAAATGTCTGCTTTGCCGGCAGCGTTATTTTGTAATGTAAAAATTAAGGAAATCCACGAATATGCTCCCGGCGATTCTTACTCTGATTGTGCTTGCCTGGGGCAGCCTTCGGGTTGCCTTTACATAGTTTCCGCTTTCAAAAAACAAAAAAATTTGCGTTTTTGAAAGCGACATCTTGCATATACTATTAGCAGACAGTATAATAAGTACAGCGAAGCGGTTTCGAGAAATGAAAAAACTTCAATTTTTGAAAGCGGGTGACTATATGAAAACAATCACGAGAGCAAA
>JBHASY010000138.1:0-4586 GCA_041831635.1 Acetoanaerobium sp.
ATGCAGAAATAGAAAAAAAGGAGGTAGAAAAATGGATATAAAAAGACCTAGAGGAACTCAAGATGTATTGCCGAGAGATATAAAGAAATGGAATTATGTAGAAGATTTGTTTAAAAAAGTGTGTTCTGATTTTGGATACGGGGAGATAAGAACTCCTGATTTTGAATATACGGAACTTTTTAGACGAGGTGTAGGAGATACTACAGATATAGTGCAAAAAGAAATGTTTACTTTTGAAGCAAAATCTAAAGAAAGCATAACTTTAAAGCCTGAGGGTACAGCTCCTGTGGTAAGAGCATACATCGAAAACAAATTATACGCAGAGCCGCAACCTTCAAAATTTGCTTACATAACACCTTGTTTTAGATATGAAAAGCCTCAAGCAGGTAGACTTAGAGCCTTTCATCAATTTGGTGTAGAAATTTTCGCAACACCAAATGCATCTGCCGATGCTGAGGTTATTGCTTTAGCAGTAGAGTTTTTCAGACGACTTGGAATAAATGATAAAATAGAGCTTCGAATAAATTCGGTCGGAACAGTGGAAAGTAGGAAAGAATATAATAAGATTCTAAGGGATTTTCTTAAACCTAACTACGAAAAGCTTTGTCAGACCTGCAAGGACAGATTTGAAAAAAATCCAATGAGAATCATAGATTGCAAGAGTGAAACCTGCAAAGAAATAACTATAGGAGCACCTCTTATGATTGAACATTTAGACGAAGAAAGCAAGTTGCATTTTGAAAATCTTAAAAAGTATCTTACTGCTATGAATATTGATTTTACAGTTGACCCGTATATAGTAAGAGGACTGGACTATTATACAAAATCAGCATTTGAATTTATATCAAATGACATAGGAAGTCAGTCTACAGTTTGTGGAGGAGGAAGATATGACGGTTTGATAGAAGAACTTGGCGGACCCTCAACTCCAGGCGTAGGATTTGGCTTGGGAATAGAAAGATTGATATTACTTTTAGATAATCTGGGAAAAAACACTAACGATGAACCTGCATTAGATGTGTTTATAGCATCTATCGGAGAAGAAGCGGAAATGGAAGCATTTAAGATTTTGTATGATTTAAGAAAAGCAGGAATAAGCTGTGATAAAGACCACTTAGGCAGAAGTATAAAAGCTCAGTTTAAGTATGCAGATAAGCTAAACAGTAGATATACGATAGTATTAGGTGATGATGAAATCAAAAACAAAGCAGTAACTGTAAAAGATATGTCAAACTCCAGTCAAACTCAAATTAAAATAGAAGAAATAGTAAATTATTTTACAAACTTATAATATCGGAGGAGTAGAATGAAAAGAACTCATTATTGCGGAGCTTTAAGAAATGAACATATAAATCAAGAGGTAATTTTAATGGGCTGGGTTCAAAGGGCTAGAAATCTTGGAGGTCTAATTTTTGTAGATCTAAGAGATAGAGAGGGAATTTGCCAGATAGTTTTTGACGAAGACATAGATAAAGCGGCTTTTGAGAAAGCAAATCAAATTGGAAGTGAATATGTAATTGCTATAAAAGGCATAGTAAAGGAAAGAAGTGCAAAAAATAACAACATTCCAACAGGAGATATTGAAGTTTTTGCAAGTAGTATAGATATTCTAAATGAGGCAAGCACTCCACCGATTTATATTAAAGACGATGACGATGTTTCTGAAAATTTAAGACTAAAATACAGATATCTAGATCTTAGAAAGCCTAAAATGCAGAAAAATTTTATGTTAAGACATAGGGTAACACAGATAGTTAGAAACTTCTTATCAGAAGAAGGTTTTATAGACATTGAAACTCCTATGCTTACTAAACCTACTCCGGAGGGGGCGAGGGATTATTTGGTTCCCAGCAGAGTAAATAACGGTAAATTCTATGCTCTTCCTCAATCTCCACAGTTATTTAAACAACTACTGATGGTATCTGGAATGGATAGGTACTATCAAATTGTAAAATGCTTTAGAGATGAAGACTTAAGAGCAGATAGACAGCCTGAATTTACCCAGATAGACTGTGAGATGTCTTTCGTAGAAATGGAAGATGTAATGCAGATTATGGAAAGGTTAATTGCTAAGGTATTTGACGAGGTCTTAAATGTGAAGATAAGCTTACCATTACAAAGAATGACTTATGATGAGGCTATGTCAAGGTTCGGCTCTGATAAGCCTGATGTGAGATTCGGATTCGAAATAGTAGATTTAACTGAAGAAGTGAAAGGCTGTGGGTTTTCAGTATTTGAAACTAGTGCAAATGAAGATGGAAAAAGCATAAGAGCGATAAATATAAGCGGATATGAGGCAAGTTTTACAAGAAAGGGAATAACTGCTCTTGAAGATGTTGCAAAAACATACGGAGCTAAAGGATTAGCATGGATTAAGATGACTTCTGAGGGAATTAACTCTCCTATAGCAAAATTCATAAATGATGATGCTATGAATAAAATTTTATCTAAAATGAATGCTAAAACAGGAGACTTAATATTATTTGTTGCAGATAAAGATAAAGTAGTTTTTGATGCACTGGGACATTTGAGGCTAGAGGTTGCGAAAAAATTAGACTTATTAAAGAAAGATGAATATAAATTACTTTATGTTACCAATTTCCCTCAGTTTGAATATGATGAGGAAAACGACAGATATGTCGCTATGCACCATCCGTTTACAAGTCCTCTTGATGAAGATATACATCTGCTTCAAAGCAATCCGTCAAAAGTGAGAGCAAAGGCTTATGATATGATTCTTAACGGAGTAGAACTCGGTGGTGGAAGTATTAGAATTCACAACTCTAAAATTCAAGAAGCAATGTTTGAGGCACTTGGATTTAGTAATGAAGAGGCTTGGGAAAAATTTGGATTCTTATTAGAAGCGTTTAAATACGGAACTCCTCCTCACGGCGGAATTGCATTTGGACTGGACAGACTTATAATGTTGCTTGCCGGAGAAGACAGCATCAGAGAGGTAATAGCTTTTCCAAAAACCCAAAATGCCTCATGTCCACTTACTAACGCTCCATCAGAGGCAGATAATAATGCACTTTTAGAACTGGGGATAGGATTATTAGAAAGCTAACATTTTGGAGGCAGTAAATGAGAGAAGTAGGAATAGTTGTCGATGTAGAAGATAACAATGCATATGTGAAGATAGATAGAAAAACGGCTTGTGAAAACTGCAAGGCCTGCGGACTTGGAACAAGCGATGAAAAATCTATAGTAGTTCAAGCTATAAATAATATAGAAGCTAAAAAAGGGGACATAGTAGAACTTGATTTAGAGTCCCCCGATGTCCTTTTAGCAGCTTTTATTGCTTATGGAATACCTCTGGTATCATTGATTTTAGGGATATTGCTTTCCTATGGTATAATGAAGCTTGTAGGACATAATTCTGAAGTTTTGATGTTAGTTGCCGGGATAGTGTTTATGCTAATTTCATTTGTCATAATAAGATTAAATGAACCAAAGATAAAGTCATCTAAAAAATTTAGTTCTACTGTGGTAGAAATCAGAGGCAGAGCATTGTCATAAAGAAAAAAGTTATCTAAAATGATTGAAAAGGGTGTAAAAATTAAGACATTTCTATATATACAAAAGATTATTACGACAAAACTCAAAAATAGGAATTTGTTTTTTAGAAATGTCTATTTATTTTTATACTTTCTCTTTTTAAAATCTTCGCCACTGAGGAAACTAAAATTATACCTATTGCTATAGCCCCTGAGTTAAATATAGTGTTTATTCCTAGTGATAATCCGAGTTCAAAATTATTTTGAAGTAGATTTAACATTGTATTATATATACCAAAACCTGGAACTAAAGGGAGTATTCCGGGTATTACGAAAGCAGTAACAGGAGTTTTATTTACTCTTGCAAATACCTCTCCTAAAGTTGCAACAGAAATAGCAGCTATTAGGTTTGCATGGGCAGGCGAAGCTAAAGGCTCTAAAACTGTATAAATAGTCCAACCTATACCTCCGCAAAGTCCACTGTAAATTAAAGATTTCTTAGGAGCATTAAAAACAACAGCAAACCCTACAGTTCCTAGAAATGAAAATATAAAATGAAGAATTAAGGGCATTTATATTACACCTCCGAGTAATATTAAAACTTTAAAAGCGGTACCTATTCCTACAGCGATAGAAATAGCGGTAATTAGTGCCTCAGATACTCTTGAAACTCCTGAAATAAGGTCTCCTGATATAAAATCACGTATTCCATTTGTAAGAGCAACACCGGGAAGAAGGGGCATTATAGAACCGACTATAACCATATCAAGGCTATTACCAAAACCTGTTCTTCTGACTATTATTGCAAGTATCCCTATAATAAAACTGGCAGCGACATTTGCTAAAAAAGATGTCTCTGACAAACGTTCTAATTTTTCGAAACTGACCATAGCAATCATAGATATAAAAAATGCCACCATAAAATCACTTGCCTTACCACCAAACAAAGTAGCAAACATACCGGAGGCTATTCCCGCCCAAATCATTTTTGTAATAGTTTTATATGATGGAGCTTTGTCTATTTTTTTTAACTCATTAAGACTTTCTTTTACATCTAAATTATGTAAAGTAAAT
The DNA here is from genome assembly GCA_041831635.1 of Acetoanaerobium sp. Lineage (GTDB taxonomy): Bacteria > Bacillota > Clostridia > Peptostreptococcales > Filifactoraceae > Acetoanaerobium. The sequence goes on from JBHASY010000138.1 coordinate 4,572, forward strand.
TCTCTTGAAAAGTCA
>JBHASY010000139.1:0-18877 GCA_041831635.1 Acetoanaerobium sp.
ATAGTATTTAAAAAAGATAGAATTTCATCATTAGAAGAATTTTTCAGGTTTTTTGAAGGTGAATAGTCATCTTGATTTAAACTGTAGTTTGAGAAATGCTCTGATTTTGAATGCATTTTTTCTAAATGGTCGTAAAACTGCTCCTTTGAAAGCCAAAAATTGTCCGAAAAATTAAAGGCACTGTTTTGAATTTCAAATGCAGGTGAAGTTTTATCCACACCGCTTACACCGTTCACGACAGTCTGACGTGATACAGTTATTTCGCCTACTCTTACTCTGTTGACTCTTGAAACTCTCATTTTGCACCTCCTAAAATATATACTCATATAATATATCGTAATTTGTGTAGTATAATATAGAGCGAGGTGGAAAAAATGAGAAAAGAATTTCAAAGATTAGGCTTGCTTTTAGGCGAAGAAAAATTGGATTTATTAGCGAGGAAACACGTGATTATTTTTGGCATAGGCGGAGTAGGAAGTTATGCGGCTGAGGCTATAGCAAGAAGTGGTGTAGGGAAAATAACTTTAGTCGATTTTGACGATGTAGATATAACAAATATAAACAGGCAAATTCCCGCACTTTCATCGACCGTAGGGGAAAAGAAAGCCTTTGTGATGAAAAAGCGAATAGAAGATATAAATCTTGAGTGCGAAGTAACGGTAATTGATAAAAAATATCTGCCTGAAAACAGAGAGGAATTTTTCATAGGAAACTACGATTATATAGTAGATGCTATAGATATCATAACTTCAAAAATAGACTTAATAGTAGAGGCTAAAATCAGAAACATACCTATTATTTCGTCAATGGGAATGGGAAACAAAGTCGACCCTACAAAAATAAAAATGGATGATATATACAAAACTCATATGTGCCCACTTGCAAAAATACTTAGAAAGGAATTGAAAGCCAGGAATATAAAGGAATTGCTCACTGTGTTTTCTGAAGAAACTCCGTTAAAGCCTGTAGTTCTAATGAGTAATCAAAGCAAGAAAGCAGTTGCCGGTTCGACGGCGTTCGTTCCCTCCGTTGCAGGACTTATTATGGCATCGAAAGTAGTTTCAGACTTAGCAAAGACACTTAGTTAATGTTTTAATTATGATAATTTTGAGAATATATTTGATATAATATTATAAAATTGGAAAATAATTTAGGAGGAAAATATTATGTCGGTAGAGAGCGTAAGAGAATTTTTTAAAAGAAATAATTTGGATTATGAAATATATGAATTAGAGGAAAGCACTGCCACAGTAGAGCTTGCAGCTAATGCTCATGGTGTAGAACCTGCTATGATTGCAAAAAGTATGGCTGTAAAACTTAAAGAAGGATATGCGGTTATCGTAACAGCCGGAGATGCAAAGCTGGACAATAAAAAATTCAAAGATCAATTTAAAGTAAAAGTACAGTTTCTTAAAGGTGATGAGGTAGAAGAGATAACAGGGCATCCGATAGGTGGGGTTTGTCCTTATGGATTAAAGCAAGACCTTGATATTTATTTAGATGAGTCGTTAAAGAAATTTGATTTTGTATTTCCTGCGGCAGGATCTGCCAACTCATCTATAAAGATTGCTCCGGATGACCTTAGAGATATAACAAATGCAACTTGGATATCGGTTGCAAAATAGAATTTTATACCTGGCATTATTGTTGTAAATGCTGCAAGGAGATTGCGTATGAAAAAATATGACCTTATTGTTATCGGAAGCGGGAGTGCAAACATAGTAATAGATGAGGCTCTTGCTAAAGGCAAAAAATGTGCAATGATTGAAAAAGGAAAATTCGGCGGAACCTGCCTTACGAGAGGATGTATACCGACAAAGGTTATGGTAAGTGTAGCCGATTACATCAGACAAAGTGAACATATAAAAAAAATCGGATTAAATATCGCAGAGATAAGTGTTGATTTTGATACGGTTTCTAAAAGAGTTTGGCAAAAAGTAGAAACAGAAAGCAATGAAGTTTACAAATATTATAAAAAACAACCTAACCTGGATATTTTTGAGGGAACGGCAAAGTTCGTTTCAAATAAAGAGATAAAGGTAACCTACAATGATAAGTCCAAAGGCGAAGAAGTAATTACAGGCGATATCATCGTAATAGGAGCAGGGGCGAGAACCAAGGTTCCTGATATTGACAAAATAGAAAGTGTAAAGTTTGTTACATCGGAAACTTTCTTCGGGCAAGATTTCCCGAAAAAACCTTATAAATCTCTGACTGTAATAGGTGGCGGATATATAGGTCTTGAGTTCGCACATATATTTTCCGCTATGGGAGCAAAGGTAAATGTTGTTCAGCGTAACCAATATATACTTCCGAAAGAAGAAAGAGATATTTCGCTAAGGGCACTTGAAATATTTAAGTCTTACGGTATAAATATTTTTACAAATAAAGAAACTACAAAAATCTATGAAGAAAATGGACTAAAAGTATTGGAATTTAAAGATAAAACTACAGGAAAAGTAGAAAAGGTCGAATCTGAAGAAATAATCATAGCCCCCGGTGTGATGAGTAATGCAGATTTGCTCGGTATAGAAAATACTGATATTTCTCTGAAAAACGGATATATCAGAACAAATGAATTTTTAGAAACGAGTGTTGAGAATGTCTATGCTATAGGAGATATAAACGGAGTATATCAATTCAGACATAAGGCAAACTACGAGGCTGAAGTTTTATCGTACAATTTGTTTAATGTCGATAATGATAATCCGGATAAAGGCAAACGTGAATTTGTAACTTACGATGCCGTTCCCGCTGTGACATATACCTACCCTCAAGTCGCTCACGTAGGAATAACTCAGCAAGAAGCTATGGAACAAAACCTTTCTGTTAAAGTAGCAAAGCACTATTATTCACAAACTGCAAAGGGTTATTCACTCGGATATGAAACCGGAGATATAAACGACGGTTTTGTAAAAATAATAGTAGATGAAAAATCAGGTAAAATTTTAGGTGCCCATGCTATAGGAGATGAAGCTGCAATTTTAATTCAACCTTATGTGGAACTTATGAGTAGTGGAGTGAAGAAAATAAAAATTATGAATGAAGATATCACATCTGAATTGACGAATTACTACAGAAATCAAAAAGATTATCATCTACACAGGGAAGCTGATAATCTTGAAACGACAAACAGAGCAATGGTTTCTCACCCGTCACTTGCAGAGGTTAGTATGTGGACGAGATATATGGATTTTAAATAGAGGACGCTATTTTTAATCGGACTGGCTTGCACATATATGTGAGCCGGTTTTTTGTTATTTAGATGCACTTTTATCAAAAATGAAATATAATAAACAGAAACAAATTGTTGAAAAGCTAATGGAGGGAAATTATGAAAATATTTAACAATGTATCGGAAGTCATTGGCAATACTCCTATGGTTAATTTATCTAAATTGACAAAATTCTTTAGTGTAAATGGCAATATTTTTGCTAAATTGGAATACTTAAATCCGGGTTTTAGCAAAAAAGACCGTGTGGCATTGCAAATGATAGAGGAGGCGGAAAAAGCAGGACTTCTTACTCCGGGTCAAACAGTTGTAGAGCTTACGAGCGGTAATACGGGAACAGGTCTTGCAATTGTATGTGCTTGCAAAGGATACAAGTTTGTTGCGTGTATGTCAAAAGGTAATTCCGTTGAGCGTGCAAGGATGATGAAGGCACTGGGTGCAGAGGTGGTTCTTGTCGATCAGATGCCAAATTCTATCAAAGGTCAGGTTTCAGGAGAAGACTTGGCTCTTGTCGAGGAGCGTGCTAAGCAAATTGTCAAAGAGAGAAATGCATTTAGAGCGGATCAATTTAATTTGCAAGCTTGTAATAATGCACATGAATATTTCACTGCCGAGGAAATGTGGGAGCAAACAGATGGAAAAATAGATGTTTTTGTGGACTTTCTTGGAAGTGGAAGTACATTTTCAGGTTGTGCAAAAGGCTTGAAAAAACATAATCCTAATATCAAATGTTATGTAAATGAACCTGATACTGCGGCTATTTATGCAGGTAAGGAAATCACTGATAAAGGTCATAAAGTTCAAGGGGGAGGTTACTGTATGGAGCTGCCTTTAGTCGATAAGACTCTAATAGATGGTTATGTGCAAGTTACAAACGAAGAAGCAACAGATATTACACGGAAACTTGCACAACTAGAAGGAATCTTTGCAGGTTTTTCATCCGGAGCAAATGTATGTGCTGCACTTAAGTTACTAAAAGGAAGCGAAACAGGGAAAAATATTGTAGTAACTTTAAATGACAGCGGATTAAAATATTTAAGTACAGATTTATTTGAATAAATTTAATGCTTTTGTAATAGTTTTAAATAGATTAACAAAAAATGATTTAAGATATATAATGCCGGTTATCTAAAAATCTTCAAAGGCTATATTTTGAGAGGAGAAAATCTATGTATAAGTATAATTTTGATGAAATTATTGAGAGAAGAAATACAAATGCACTCAATACTGACGGTTTTAGAGACTATATATTTAAGGCTGATGAGTCTATGACTTTTCCATACAAGGACGAAGAATTCATCAGAATGTGGGTAGCAGATATGGAATTTGCAACTCCACAGGTAATTATCGATGCAATAAAAGAACGCCTCGACAAAAAAATATTCGGCTACACCAGGGTATTTTCTGATTCATATTACAAAACATTTTTAAACTGGTGCACTACAAGATATGATTGGTCATTTGAAAAAAAGGAACTTGTAATGTCAAATGGAATTATTCCGGCTTTGTTTGAACTTGTAGATTATATTTGCAAACCTGATGAAAAAGTACTTTTTCTTACGCCATCATATGCATATTTCAAATATGCGGCAGATTACAGCAGTAGAGAAAGCGTGTGCTCTGATTTAGTAGATGATAACGGATATTTTAAAATCGACTTCGATGATTTAGAGAAAAAAGCCAAAGATGAGAAAACTACATTGTTTATTTTGTGCAATCCTCACAATCCTACAGGAAGAATATGGACGCATGAAGAACTTAGTAGAGTCGCTGATATCTGCGTAAAAAATAATCTTTGGGTTATTTCCGATGAAATTCATTGCGACCTGTTAAGAACAGGAAATAAACATATTCCTTTAGGCAAACTTATACCTGAATATGATAAACTTATTACCTGTATGGCGGCGAGCAAGACTTTCAATATTGCAGGGCTTATGATTTCAAATATCATAATTCGTAGCGAGAAACTAAGAGAAATATGGTTATCACGTCACTATAACTTTGATAATCCTCTGAGCATAGCAGCATCGCAGGCTGCATATGAAAAAGGTGGAGATTGGTTAGAAGAACTTAAAAAATATTTAGATAATAATTTTGAGTTTACTAAAAAATATCTGGAGGAAAACTTACCAAAGGCAAAGTTTACTATACCTGAATCAACTTATCTTGCGTGGGTTGATGTGAGTGAATACTTTGAAGCAGATGAAGACTTACCTTTGTTTTTCGCTTATGAGGCAGGTGTTCTTTTAGAAGGTGGAGATATGTTCGTTCAGAATTCGGACTCTTTTATTCGTTTGAATTTAGCTTGTCCTAAAGCGACGTTGGAAGAGGGGCTGAAAAGAATTTGCAAGGCGACAAATGAGAAGCAAGGGAAAAAATATATAATATCAAAATAGAAGTGTTCACTTTGGAGGTTTAAAATGAAAAAACTAGGTTTAGTAGGTGGACTTGGGCCCGTTTCCACTTTAGATTATTATAGACTTATCAATGAAAGATACAAAGATATTGTGAAACCGAAATCGGTTGCGGGAGATAATCCGGAGATGATAATATACAGTCTTAATCTGGGAGTGGCATATGAATTGGTATCTGCTTCAGATTGGACAGGTCTGTCTGACTATCAGATGAGTGCCGTAGAAAAATGTGTAGCGGCAGGTGCCGATTTTTGTGCTGTTGCCGCAAATACGGCACATATAGTATTTGATGAAATGGTAAAACGTTCGTCGGTTCCGCTTATCGGTATGATAGATGAAACGTGTAAATATGCAAGTGAAAACGGATTCAAAAAAATTTTAGTATTTGGAACTAAATTTACAATGCAAAGCGGGATATATGAAAATACAGGGAAAAAATATGGGGTACAGTGCATTGTTCCGGACGAGGCTTCTCAAAATATTATCCAAAATATTATTTTTCCAAATCTTGAAGCGAATATTGTGGATCCCGGACAAAAAGAAGAAATATTATCTTTATCTAAGAAACTGTTTAAAGATTTAGACGTAGACGCTCTGGTTTTAGCCTGTACGGAGTTGCCTCTTATTATTAAGGATGAGGACTTGGATATTCCTATAATAGACGTTGCAAGCTGTCATATAGATGCGATTGTAAAACAAATATTGACCTAATGACTAAATTATATTATAGTTTTGGACTTTATGATTTTTGATTTAGAAAGGGAAAGTATGAGGTTAAACAACTATATCAGTTCTTCCGGACTTTGCTCAAGAAGAAAGGCGGATGAACTGATTAAAAGTGGTAAAGTAAAGGTAAATTCAAAGATTGCAGACTTGGGGTATAAACTTTGTGAAGGAGATATTGTTGAGGTTGACGGAAAGTTGGTTGAACCTAATGAAGACAAGGTCTATATTGCACTATATAAACCTGTGGGAATTACCTGTACTACAGAAGAACATATAGATGGAAATATAGTAGATTATGTAAATTATAACGAGAGAATTTTTCCTGTAGGAAGGCTCGACAAAGATTCTGAGGGGCTTATTTTTTTAACGAATGACGGAGATATAGTCAACCGTATCCTAAGAGAAGAAAATCATCACGAAAAGGAGTATATAGTGACAGTAGATAAACCTTTAGATGTCAAAAATTTAAAACAGATGAGTCAAGGGGTAAGGATTTTTAATCCTGTAAAAAATGTCTATGTAACTACTAAACCATGCAAAATTCACAAGATAAGTGACAAGAGTTTTAAAATAATTTTGTCACAAGGACTAAATAGGCAGATAAGGCGTATGTGCAGGCATTTCGGATATAAGGTTATGAAACTAAAACGTGTCAGGATACTGGATATTACCCTTGACGGATTAGCTTATGGGAGATGGAGATTTTTAACTAAAACCGAGATAGCTGATTTAAAAAAACATACGAGTATTTGATTGTGTGTCAATACGTTTTGATAGTTTAGCGGGTTTTATGGTATAATTTCAAGAAAAGTCAAACACATAGAAAACTTGAAATGAAACAGGGATATTTAAACCGGAGGAATTTATATGAAAATTAAGAGAAAAGATCAAGTATTATCGCTTTACAAATCAAGATATCCTGCACTTGATAAATTTTTTCTACAACATCTGGGTGAAGAATATGACAGGTATGCAGAAAAAGTTTTGGCTATGAACTCAATCGAAGAATTTGATGCGTTTTTTATATCAGAAGTGGAAAAAAATGAACAACTGTACAAGGACAATGCCGATATAGGCGGAGTAGAGTCATCTTTAGTTGAGCAATATATGGCTGTTATGGCGAATTATGGAAGAATAATGTTTTTTAGAGATAATATATTGGAGGATGAATAGATATAGTTTATATTGATTTTTGATAGCTTTCGTAGTAATCAATAAGATTAAGTACGAGAGCTTTATTTTTTAGGGAAATTCAAAAAATACTTTGATTATCAAACTAAAATGGTTTAGAATGAATATAGATACTTTGATTATCAAAATATTAAAAAAAGGAGCGATTACTATAAATACTTTAAGTCCGATAAAATTAGGCGACCGTATAGCAAAACTTCCTATAATACAGGGGGCGATGGGAGTAGGAGTATCATTATCTTCGCTTGCGTCGGCTGTAGCGTGCGAAGGGGCAATAGGAGTTATTTCAGGAGTTCAGATAGGTTATGATGAGCCTGATTTTTTAACTAACAATGCTGAAGCTAATATAAGAGCTTTAAAAAAACACATTAAAAGAGCCAAAGAGATATGCAGTGACGGAATAATTGGAGTAAATTTGCTTACTGCCATGAAAAACTACAAAAAAATGGTTGTTACAGCTGTGGAAATGAAGATAGATCTGATAATTTCAGGAGCAGGGTTACCGCTAGACTTACCTGCTTTAGTAGCAAACTCTCAGACTAAAATCGCACCTATAGTATCGTCCGGAAAAGCAGCGACTCTTATATCGAAAGTATGGGACAAAAAATACAAAAGAATACCTGATATGATTATAGTTGAAGGCTCTGAAGCGGGTGGACATCTGGGGTTTTCTAAAGAGGAACTTGAAAAAAGTGAATTTAAGAATCTGGAAGAACTGGTTCCTGAAGTAATAGAGGCGATAAAACCGTTTGAAGAAAAGTATAATCAGAAAATTCCCGTGATTGCTGCAGGTGGAGTATATTCCGGAGAAGATATAGCAAAGTTTATAAAACTGGGAGCAGGAGGAGTTCAAATGGCTACCAGATTTGTTGCAACAAAAGAATGCGATGCTCATATAAACTTTAAAAACTCATATGTAAATGCAAAAAAAGAAGATATAAGACTGGTTCAAAGTCCTGTAGGTATGCCGGGAAGAGCTGTAGATAATGAATTTACAAAGAAATTGGATAAAGGCAATATTCCTGTAAAGCATTGCTATAACTGCCTTGTTCCTTGCAATCCTGCAACTACTCCATACTGTATTTCTCAGGCACTGATCCAATCGGTAAAAGGAGATATGGAAAACGGACTTGTTTTTGCAGGAAGTAATGCCTATAAAATAGATAAAATAACTACTGTTAAAGATTTGATAAAAGAACTTTGCGAGGAAGCCTGTAAATATCTGTAATTTTGCGTGAATTTTTATACCGGAAACTAAATTTATAGATAATGTATGATTTTAGGATATAGAAAATAAAAGGAACATCAGTCGAAAAGCGGCTGATGTTTTTCAGTTATATCAGTCATACTGATATTTTGTTATAATTAAATAGTAAAATTTTTTTTAAATTATTGTTTGTATTAAAAAGATGCAGGTTATATTTACAATATATTAGTTATGTTTTAGGTGTGTAGGAGGATAAGAGTTTATGAAAGCAGAGATAATCGCTGTAGGAACAGAACTTTTGATGGGAGAAATTTTAAACAGCAATGCCAGAGATATTGCAAGAGAGCTGTATAACTTAGGAATAGACGTATACCATCAATCTGTAGTAGGAGACAATCTTAAAAGAGTATCAAAAGAACTTGAGATTGCTTTTGAAAGGGCAGATTTAGTCATAACTACGGGGGGACTTGGACCTACAAGAGATGACCTTACAAAGGAAGCGGCGGCTGATTTTTTGAAAAGAGAGATGATACTTGATGAAGAATCAGTGAAATATCTTGAAAAATTTTTTTGTTCAAGAGGACTTTCTCTTAATGAGGGAAACAAAAGGCAGGCTTATTTTCCGAAGGGAGCTAAGATAATTCCAAATGAAAACGGGACAGCTCCCGCTTGCATCGTAGAATTTGACGAAAAAGTGTTGGTAATACTGCCCGGACCGCCAAGAGAAGCACTACCCCTGATGAAAAAATATATTATTCCATACTTAGAGAAAAAGGCGGGGAAGGTATTTGTTTCAGAGATTATAAACATCTCAGGCATAGGCGAAGGTCATATGGAAGAAAAAATAATGGACATCATAGAAGCCCAGAAAAATCCTACTGTAGCGCCATATGCAAAAGAACATGGACTTACACTTAGAGTTACAGCAAGTGCGGCAACTGAGAATGAGGCTAGAATTTTGCTGGAACCTGTAGTAAAGAAAATCTGCGACAGATTAGGTATGGACGTATATGCTTTAGGAGATACCACCATTGAGGCGGTTGTGGCATCGCTACTGATAGAACAAAATTTATCTATATCGGTGGCAGAGTCATGTAGTGGAGGACTTCTCTCAGGAAGACTTATAAATTATCCCGGAATTTCCAAAGTGTTTAAAGAAGGGTTTATAACTTATTCCAATGAAGCAAAAATAAACACACTAGGTGTAAATCCTCAAACATTGGCAAAATATGGAGCTGTAAGTGAAGAAACGGCAAGGGAGATGGCAGTGGGTGCGGTAAAGAAAGCCGATACCGATGTTGCACTATCTATCACAGGAATTGCAGGCCCTGACGGAGGAACAGATGAAAAGCCCGTAGGATTAGTGTATATAGGACTTTATTTACTCGGAGAAGTTAAGGTAATGAAGATGGATTCATGGGGAAACAGAGAAATTGTGAGAAGAAGGGCTGTTTCTCAGGCACTGGATATGTTAAGGAGAGAATTACAGCTTAGAGGGGGAAGAAAGTGGATAAATACATCGAATTAAAAGAACAGTTTGAGATGAATAAAGATGCTGAAAATGCAGCAAGTATGGCTGCTTATATGAGAAATAAGTTTTTATTTTATGGTTTAAAGACAGCAAAACGAAGAGGTATATACAAAGAATTTTTAAAATCTGAAAAAAAGAAAAAAGTTATTGATTGGGATTTACTTGATAAGTGCTATGAAGATGAGTATAGAGAGTTTCAATACTTTGTGACTGACTATCTTTCAGAGATGCAGAAATTTTTAACCTTTGAAGATGTTTCTCGCATAATGAGATATATAAAAGAAAAGCAATGGTGGGATACTATTGATGCTTTTGATAGAATAGTGGGGGACATAGCTTTTGTAGACGAAAGAATAAATGATTTAATGTTGGAGTGGTCGACGAATGAAGATTTTTGGGTACGCAGAATTGCCATAGACCATCAGCTTTCCAGAAAAGACAAAACCAATACTGAGCTGCTTGAAAAAATACTTGTAAATAATTTCGCAAGTAAAGAATTTTTTATTAACAAAGCGATAGGCTGGAGTCTGAGAGATTACTCAAAAACCGATAAGGAGTGGGTAAGAAACTTTATTGAAACTTATAAAGATAAGATGGATAAGTTGAGCATTAGAGAGGCAAGTAAATACTTATGAAGAAAAAAATATTAACTGAACTACAGTTAATGTTTTGGACACGATTTTGAATAAAAGTCAAGATATTTTGTATTGTAAAGCCAAGAAGTGACGGATATAATGGAGCTATAAAATTAGAATTTGCCTGTAAATTATCCTTAGATTATTTTACAAATTTAAATTTGTGGAGGAATACTGATATGATTCGTAAGGCTGAAAGAATAGATATTGTAGCGATTGCTGATACGTACACAGAACTTTTGACCTATGAGCAGAAGCATGACAATCACTCAAACTGGAAACTGGGGGTGTACCCAACGATTGCTGTGCCGGAGCAAAAAGTACCTACCGGTACAATGTATGTGTTGGAAGAAAATAAAGAAATATGTGCCAGTATGGTACTGAATCACGAACAGGCACAGGAGTATGCCGGTATTGACTGGAAATATCCCGGTAATAACGAAGAGGTACTGGTAATCCATACTTTATGCGTTCCGCCCGGAAAATCCGGTCACGGCTATGGGCGGAAGATGGTAGAATATGCGAAAACATTTGCAGCGGAAACAGGCTGTTCCACAATTCGAATTGACACATTTGCCCACAATGAACCTGCCAAGAAACTTTATCTGCAAAACGGATTTCGCATTGCCGGATACGGACGTATTTTGCTTCAGGGACTGATTGATGAGGAACAGGTTTATCTGGAATGTGAGGTGTGTCATGAATAAACTGGGATTGATTGGAGGAACCGGTCCTGAATCTACCGTTGTGTATTATAGAGAAATCGAATATGGTGTGCAGCAGAAATTGGGTCGCAACTTCTTCCCGAATTTGACCATAGAAAGTCTAAGCGTATTTGATGTACTAAACTTTTGCGAAAAGCGGGATTACGAGGGTTTGACAGGATATCTGCTAAAAGGAATCAACAATTTGGCGGCTACGGGTGCACAGTATGCGGCTCTGACCGGAATAACACCTCATATTGTTTTTGACAGATTATCGGAAAAAACGCCGATTCCCCTGATCAGCATGGTCGATACGGCACGAGACTTCGCCTGTAAGAAGGGTTATAAAAAGATTTGCTTATTGGGTACTTTGCCTACAATGAACGGCACTTTTTTCCAGAAATCCTTTGCCGAGCGTGGTGTAACGGTGGTTACGCCTCCAGACGAGGAAAAAAATTACATCGGAGAGAAAATCGAAACAGAACTTGAACTTGGAAAGATCATGCCGGACACACAGCGCAGATTCTGTCAGATTGCAGAGAGGATGATTCGGGAGGAACAGGTTCAGGTAGTGGTGCTCGGATGCACGGAACTGCCATTGATTTTTGACAAAATCCAACTACCGGTTCCTTATATAGATGTAATGCGTGTGCATATTAACGCTCTCATTGATCTAATTATATCTAATTGAACAATGCCGGTTTGTGTTATAGTGGGAAAAAATTTCTTAAAAAGGTCATAATATTCATCAATATAGATAAACGAATTTAAAGGTATTAGGTGTAAAAAATGGACTTGATAAGGTATTTAAGAGAAAATATGATCTTAATCCCAAAAGGGCAGGAGCTAATCAGGGATTTTGTTGATCCAATCAAGTGGATAAGCTCGGATTACAAAATGTCTATTCCAGGAACAAAAAACGAAAAAATTGTTAAGCAAGAATTAACGATTGTTCAATCATTTTTATTGCTTAAATCTCCTGTAACTAATGAACTATATAATTACATAATGGATATTGACTACGATATTCAGACAAAAGATTTTCCGGTGGTAAATATCAGTTGGATAGATGCAATTAAATTTTGCAACCTACTTTCTGAAAAACTTTCTTTAGAGAAGTGCTATACACTGAATTCTGTTTCAGAAAAAATTGTAGTCGATGATTCAAAAAATGGCTTTAGATTGCCAAGAGATGTAGAATGGCAATATGCTTGTCGAGGAAATACAGAAGGATATCGATACGATAATATTGAAAATATCGCTTGGTTTGAAGAAAATTCTGATGGAAGATTGCATGAAGTAAAAACAAAAAAAGAAAACAATTTTGGACTTTTTGATATGATTGGAAATGTTTGGGAATGGTGTTTTGATTTGTACGATGAAGAACGATATGGAAACTATCGCATTTTTAGAGGCGGGAGCTTTGCAAGCGAAAGGAGAGCCTGTGGTGTTACTTCAAGGAGAAAAAGTTTTCCGGATTTTAGAATTGATGATTTGGGATTTAGAATAGCAAAAAATAATTTGGAGGCAATAGAGTGAAACATAAAATATTAGAATTAAAAGATAAAACCAAGGTTGTGCGAATCGAAGATGAGTCGATTGTAATATCAGATGAACGGTCATTTTTGGATCTGTTTATGACAATCGCTTATGAAACGGGGGAAAGTAGATTTGTCATCAGTAAAGATAATCTTACAGAAGAGTTCTTTAATCTCAGTAATAAAATTGCAGGAAACATTCTACAAAAGTTAATAAATTATAAAATGAAATTAGCAATTATAGGAGATTTTTCTAATTATGAAAGTAATGCTCTAAATGCCTTTATTTATGAATGTAATCAAGGACATGACATATTTTTTGTTGAAAGTGAAGTTGAGGCTCTAAATAGATTAAGCAATAGTTGAAATAATAAAATTTCAGCTCCCACGATCAAGAATTTAATAAAAGTGAACACAGGCAAAGGAGCAAGAGTTAGACCTATAAAGCCGGGCTGAAATATGGTGTAATGATAAAATTAAACGAAGTATAAAGGGAGTCGAATAATGTTTACCTATAAAGATTTGATGGAAGAAGATTTGCATAATAATCTTTTTGCAATTCTTTATTGATAATTATGACTACCCGATTTAAGCTGTTAAAGGCAGTACAATCGGAACGGAAAAAATGAAAAAACAGAATGTTCTATATCTGCCTTTCTCATTTTTTTTCTTAAATATTTCTATGAAAACTTTTGGTGCAAGTAGGGAACTTAATTATATAATTTCATATTTTGAGACTATGAAAGTTGTTTCAAAAATTATATAATAAATTGGTTTATAAAAACTAATATCGTTTTTAATATTTTAAAATTTGATAAGGCGAAATTCAGATTATGGGGAGGATTGTATTATGGGCTGGTTTGGAAAAAAGAAAGAATGGGATACTCAAAAGTCTGACGCAAACAAAAGTAGATTAAGAGAATTATTTAACGGAGTTATGGAGGATGGAGACTCCTATGATATTGTTTATGGATATGGTTTGAATATAAAAAACAGTAGTTATATTATAGCCAGAAAAACCACATACACCTATACAAGCTTGATTATAGGTTATCGTGAATCTGATATGAGCGTAGTATTGCTACAAACAACTCCGGAGCTTGAAGGCTGTAGTGAGGCTGAAATTTTTAGAAAAGATAATATAAAAAAGGCAAAGATTGCAACAGGAATGTATACAATTTACCATCAAGGCGGTATGATGGCAGGATATACTCAGTTTGCAACTTTAGCTGAAAATGATGAAAAATTCCTTGCCTATGTATATCAGCCCGAAGAATATGAGAAATTTGACACGTTTTTTAAGAAGTTTTCAGGTAAGTAAGCTATGGACCCGTTAATATATTTGTTCGTCTTTTTAGTTATCTGCGTTATATGGTTTTTTATTTCACGGATTTGGGTAGGCAGCATAGATTTAATTATCTCAGGATTTAAGAAATTGTTTGGACTTAATAAGAAAAATAATACAGAAAAATGGCATACCTTGGAGGATATTAGAGATAAGAACAGAAAAGGTTAATAAACAAATACAATTAAATTTATATATGTCTGAAGAACAGTAAATCAAAAAAATATGTACCTCTTTATCGGACAGCCGGTAAAGAGGGTACATATCAAATCGGTTTACTGTTTTTTTATTACTGACAATTAAAAAGAAAGTAAAACAGAAAATTAAAAACATAGAAGAAAATGTTTAATTTTGCTAACTATCATTGCTTATGTATTTAATTAACTTACGTAAATATCAAAGGGTATTCGTCTACATAGTGGAACGAATGCCCTTTTGCAATAGAAAAGAAAAAGAATATGTTAAATTTTATAGTTTATGATAAAATTTACTTTATATTGCATTTTTTCTTTGTACAGGCTCCAGTATCTGAGTTATCTCCATACCGACTCTGTAGAAAGCCTCATGAGTAGAGCCTCCTAAATGAGGAGTTACTGAAATATTGGGGTGATTGCATATTTTTTCGTTAGGGTGTGGTTCATTTAAAAACACATCTATCGCCGCACCTTTGATGTAGTTGTTATCTAAAGCAACAAGCAGTGCATCTTCGTCTATTACTCCGCCTCTGGCTATATTCAGGATATAGGCACTTGGTTTCATTAACTTAAATTCTTCTTCAGCTATGAGAGGTTTTGGCAAATACGGTGTGTGTATAGAAATAAAATCCGCCTTTGGAAGCAAGTCTTTTAGGTCGTGATATACTCCGGGTACATCTATGTCGCCAAAATCGTATAAATCGTTGTAAATTATTTTCATCCCGAGTGCATCAGCTTTTTTTGCAAGGCATTTACCTATTCTTCCAAATCCGATTATTCCAAGTGTCTTACCTTTTATCTCGGTTCCTAAATATTCGGCTTTGTTCCACTGCCCTTGTCTTAAGGTTATTACTGATTTGTGAATATTTCTGGCAAGCACTAAAAGATGTCCGAGTGCCAGTTCTGCCACAGAGTCTGTACTTGCATTAGGGGTATTAAGAACTTTTATTCCCAGTTGATTTGCATAGTCTACGTCTATATTATCAACTCCTACTCCTGCACGAAGTATAATTTTAAGAAGTCCGCTACGTCCCTTTGAAATCAGTTTTTTATCTACTCTTGTCTGAGATTTTACTATCAAAACATCTACAGTTTGAATTATATCCGTAAGTTCATTGTAATCGTGTTTCTTATTTATAACTTCATAACCAAAACCTTTAAGTATATCTACAGCATCTGCCTGAAGTCCTTCATTTATAAGTATTCTCATTTTGTTTTCCTCCTATATATCAATTAAATCAGTTTATCAATAGTTTCTAGATACTCCTTTAATTCTGATACTGTCGTATCTGCCATATGAGCTATTCTGAAAGTCTTATCTTTTAGTTTTCCGTATCCGTTTGAAAATACATAGCCTTTATCGCTTAGCTTTGACGAGAGCATTTTTAAATCAGTTTCTCTGGAATTTACAACAGAGGTTACTGTATTTGAATAATAGTTGTCTTTTACAAGTAGGCTATATCTTTCTTTTGCCCAATCTCTTGCGATATCTGCAAGAACTTTATGTCTTTGAAATCTATTTTCTTTTTTCTCAATATGTATTATTTTGTTCAGTTTGTAATCCAAGGCGTACATATGAGGCAGTGACGGAGTAGATGGATACTGAAAATCCTTGTCTACCGTATAGTTATAGAGAGTCAGTAAATCAAGATAATACCCTCTGTTTTTAACATTTTTAGCACGATTTATCGCTTTATCCGACACACTGCATATGGACAGACCCGGAGGAAGTCCAAGACATTTTTGTGTAGACGTAACGCAAAAGTCTATACTACACGAGTCTACATCTATATCCACTCCACCTGTGGAGCTTACTGTATCTACAGCAAATATTATGTCGCTGTATTTTTTTATAACACTCGATATATCAGAAAGTGAATTTTCTACTCCTGTGGAAGTTTCGTTATGAGTGATAGCTACAAAATCATAATTGCCATTTTTCAGTACATTGTCAATAAATTCAGGATTGTTGCTATATCCTTCTTCAACTTCGTAAATATCAGCTTCTTTTGCATTGGATATCGCCATTTCATACCATCTTCTTCCGAAAGCGCCTAAGGAAAAGAAAACACCTTTTTTTAGTATAAGACTTTTTACCGCCGCCTCCATAAGCCCACTTCCGGAAGATGTGGACAGCAATATGGAGTTTTTGGTGTTCCATAAAGCCTGCATATTTTTTGATATGGATTCTTGTAGACAGGAGGCAGATTTACTCCTATGACTTATCATCGGACTGGACATAAGTTTTAATACATCTTCTTCTACATTTACAGGACCCGGAATAAATAGCCTCATTGTTCTACCTCCTTGACAATTATTTTTTGATATTAAAAAAGACCTCGTCCCTATAACAAAAGGGACGAAGTCCAAGAAACTCCGCGTTGCCACCCAAATTAACAGCTATCACTTATAGATAATAGCGGTTCACTCGATACCTTTAACGCAGGCTTACGGTTTTGATTACTTAAATTTCCTCAAAACAGCTCAGAAATGGATTCCATAAAATTTCTCACTGATTTTCACCAACCATCAGCTCTCTGAACAGAAATAAAAATGTACTATTTTTCTTCGTAGCTTTCATATAATTTAAAAACATAAATCTTTAAGATTTCAAAATTCAGCAAAATCTGCTAAAATAGCAAGATGCTGAGACAACATTTATACTTAAGTATATTTAACGCTAGATTATACATATGCAAAAATGCTTTGTCAACAAAATAGTTTTATATTTTTATAAAAATAAATTTATATGAAATTGAGAAATATAGTAGTAGTACAATGTCGACATATGAATTGCAACAAAAAATAATGTTTAGTTTAGAAAAAGTATAGATTTATTCGAATAATTCATCCATCAAATCTTTTATCTCTTGTTCTTTACTTTCAGTTTCTTCTAAACAAAGATTTATTTTGCCGTCGCTTATTTCTATCACATCTCCGGCAGAAGTATTTTCAGGAAGTTCGTTTATATTTATATTTATAAATTCGTCATTTTCCAGCTCTATTACGGCTATGTCTTTCTCAAATCTATCTATTACTCCTTTCATTAAGCAGCCTCCTATTTGTTATATTTCCTGTAGGTGTAAGACCCCGGCTTTGTACTTGAGGTTATAGTGTTACCGTCAGACTTGAAAACTATATCCCCTTGCTCGTCGGTTCTGTATAGTGGAATGTCTTTTGTTTCCAGTAAAGTCAAGACTTCCTTATGTGGGTGGGAGTATTTATTTTTATAGCCGGCAGATACTACGGCGGCAGACGGCATAACGTCATCTAAAAACTCAGGCAAGGTAGATGAACTGCTACCGTGGTGTCCGAGTTTTATTACATCGGATTTAAGAGTATAGTCAGACTCCAACATATCGTATTCATTTTCGTACTCTGCGTCTCCCATAAATAAAAATGAAGTTTTATTATATTTTAACCTTGTTACTATGGAATAAAGGTTATTATCATTACCATAATCCTTAGATTGTACAGGAGACAAAATTTTAAGGGTAATGTTTTCATCATAAGGGATTTCTCTGCCGGCATAGCCCTCTTTTATAGTAAGACCTTTCGACTTTGCCGCTTGCAATACGGATTTATAGGTATTTGTAGTATGGCTTTTTCTGGGGAGATAAAACTCTCCTATGTCAAAAGTATTTATAACGTCATCTATACCGCCTATATGGTCAGCATCGGGATGGGTGCCTATCAGTATGTCGATTTTTGATATGCCTTGTTTCTTTAGATAAGAGACTACTTTATCGGAGTTGTCATTATCTCCTGCATCAATAAGCATAGTTTTAGAATTGGGAGAGATTACCAAAGTACTATCCCCTTGTCCTACATCTATAAAATGGACTTGAAGTCTGGTATCATCTTCCACTTCTAAGATATCACAAGCAGAAAGTAAGACAGAAGAAATAATGGTTATGAATAGAAATAACAGTTTAACTGAATAATTTTTTAATTTAAGTTTTTGAAGATTCATTTATATCTCCTTAAAATTGTACAAAAAAGTTAATGACGAACACAAAAATCTATATAAAAACTCTGAAATTGCAATAAGAATTGATATTGTGTAAAAAATTATAGTTTTTGGGTATAATAAATTTATAACAAACTAAATAACTAAATATTGGATTTACTTATAAATTATAAGTTTTTGCTATAAGAAT
>JBHASY010000140.1:0-14227 GCA_041831635.1 Acetoanaerobium sp.
CCAAAAGTAAATATATAAAAGCATCTAGATTTCTAACCTTTATTATCAATTTTTTATGTACTTATCTTGCTATCCTATGATTTCTTCTATATTCTTCATATGAACCATATCTTATATCTTCTTTCATAACCACAGCCCCGGAGATATAACTACTACCTCCAGACATCCTGTAAGAATATCTCTCTACAGCAGGAGTAGTACGAAGACGTGAATTTCCGGTTTCTCTTTTAGATTTTTTAGAAGCTTTTTCGTCAAAAAACGACAAAAACAGCCATTTCAAACAGTTGGCACAGATAATAGAAAAACAAAAAACGCAAATCCAACTCACAACCAAACTCAACCGTATCACTCCCGTCCCTGAAAATAACCCGTTTCCATACAATAGAAAACCCTCTAACAACTAGATTTCTTCAGCAATTCAAAAAATCCTCTTTTTTTTTGTATATTTTTTAAAAATGAATCAAAAGTCCTATGAATATAGTTTTTAAGTTAATGTATTTCACTACAAAGTTTTTCAGAAATAATTTCTAATGAAGCTTTACATTTGTCACAATTTCTAGCAAAGGTATGAGGGTTTCATTTTAATATACAAAACCCACATATATCACTTTTTTATTTCCAAGATTGCATAATGTGATATGTGTGGGCATATCTTTTTACTATTTAACTGGCATTCTTGCTTGTTGACCTTTAGTTGCTCTCATAACCTGCGGTTTTATAGGTTGATATTGGATTATTTCATTCGACTTATCCTCAAAGTAAATTCCATAATCATTTCCTACCCTCATATTTAGTTTTTGCATAGAATATAATTTCTTAGAAATCTTTCCATTCTTCAAAATCACAGAAGTCTTACCGAATTTCCCTTTTGGAGGAGTTATCGACAAGACCTTACCTTCAAAATAAAATTTCTTGCGTCTATAAGATATAGCTATTCTTACCAAAAACGCTCCTATAAGCCCTGCCAACAATACAAGTGGAACTTTAATCCACCAGCTTTTAAACCAAATCACACCTACAACGAGTAACACAAAAGCAACAACCATTGCAGCAATTCTAAGCATAACTTTTCTTTTTTGACTTTCCAAGAGTGCATCCCACCTTAACTATATTTTTGACAAGATACATTATACCAAAAATAAATAGTTATGCCTAATTTTTTTGTTTGCCTGATTTTCTTATACCTCTCATATATCCAAAGAAATATCCGATAAAACCCGCACCCAGTCCTGCTTGAAGCGAGAACAATAAACTTTCTATTTCTCCACTTGCAGGTTCTATAGGTGAACTAAACCAAGGCTCATACTCCGGGTTGATTTCTGTAACAGCCTCTTCAGCCATTCCGTCAGCGCCCTCAAATGCGGCATCTTTCAAGAATAATAATGGAAAAGTGAACATAAGTATCACTATGATAAAAAGAAGAATTGTATTAGAACGTTTTTCCAAGATTAAAACCCCCTTCTTTTTGATACTCAACCAATAAATTATAAACTATAAGGGTTAAAATCCCTTCTCCTATAGCTAGTGGAACTTGAGTTAATGCAAATATTCCCATAAATTTCGTAAATGAACCCATAACCCCACTCACTGCATCAGGATGAGCCAAAGCAAGCTGAAGCGAGGTAGTAACATATGTAATCAAATCTGCGAACATAGCTGCTAAAAACACTGCCAAGTTTCTATTTGTATCTTTTAGTGCTTTAAAAATAAAATATCCTGCGAAAGGTCCCACTATAGCCATCGAAAAAACATTTGCCCCTAAAGTAGTAATCCCTCCATGTGCCAATAATAATGCCTGGAATATAAGCACTATAAGTCCTATTACCGCCATAGGAAGAGGTCCAAATATAATAGCTCCAAGACCTACACCTGTGGGGTGTGACGTACTTCCTGTAACTGATGGAAGCTTTAACGCTGAAAGCACAAATACAAAGGCTCCTACAAGACCCAAAATCAATTTCATATTAGGTGATTCGTCTGTTATTTTTTTGATTTTACTAAATCCTCCTATTATAAACGGTAGACTTATAACTGCCCACACCGCTGCCCAAAGTGGCGGAAGAAATCCTTCCATAATGTGCATTGCACTCGCATATATAGGTGTTAGAAGAATTAAATATGCGATTGAAAAACCAATTACCCTAACCTTTTTCATACTGCTCTCCTTTCAATTTTTTGTCAGAAAATAAAATCCTTGTGATATAATATTATATATACACATTTAATGCAAGTAATTTGCAGTAATATTGTATCATTATCACAAAAAAAAATAAAGTTCTTTTTTTTACAAAAGAATAGCAGGAGGAGAAAATGGTAAAAAAAATTGTTTTAATTTCAATCTTTCTGGTTATGACACTGGTGTTGTCTTCGTGCAGTAATAATGTCCCTATATCAAATGAAAATGACACATCTACCACAGATATTTCAAAACTTACCGTATATGCTTCATTTTACCCGATTTATGATTTTACAAATAAAATAGCAGGAGATTTCATAGATTTAAAACTCATAGTACCTGCCGGAGCTGAGCCTCATGATTTTGAACTAAGTGCAAAAACTTTAGCTGAGATGGAAAATGCAGATTTAATAATTTTAAACGGACTTGAGTTCGAAACTTGGACGGATTCGCTTCCTGACTCTTTAAGCTCAAAGATAGTTTCTCTAGGCGAAAATGTAAACCCTCTACCTTATGAAGAACACTTGCACGAAGGAGACTCCCACTCTAATGAAGAACATATAGAAGACGGACATTCTCACGATTCCGAGTATGACCCTCATGTCTGGCTCGACCCTCTTAGAGCCTTGCAAATGAGTGAAATAATCTACGAAAATCTATCAGATTTAGATCCTGAAAATAAAACTATCTATGAAAGTAATTTTAATAACTTAAAAGGTAAATTTATAGATTTAGATTTAGAATATAAACAGCTTGAAACTGTTCAAAACAAAAAAGAAATAATAGTATCTCACAATGCATTTTCTTATTTAGCTGAACGTTACGGATTAGAATTTCACAGTATTTCAGGTATATCTCCCGAAAGCGAGCCTAGTTTAAAGGTCCTATCTGAAATAACTGATTTAGTGAATAGCGAAGGAATAAAAGTTCTATTTTTTGAAGAACTTGCGAACGAGAAAATCATACATACCCTAGCTGACGAAACAGGTGTAGAGGCTGATGTTCTGTATACTATAGAGGGTATGACCGATGATGAGATATATAATGGGGAAGATTATTTTTCTAAGATGAGGCTGAATTTGAATAAGTTGAAATCTGCTATAAAGTGATACAAATGGTAAAAATATTATACTAAATATACACAAATCAAAACAAAAAACGTGTTAGGCTTTGTAAAATATGAATTTCTATCGACTGAAAAAGAGGCGTCCCGCCTCTTTAAGTCTTAAAAATCGTCCTGATTTTTCAACAAAATTTAGATTTGAAACTATCTCGTAGGCATAACTCCGCCTGAATACGAGGTTATATCATTAACAGATACAAAAACATTGATATCTTTTTCTTTTAAATATTCATATACATCTTTAATCTTTTTTCTTTTTAGGGTAATAAGAATCATAAGCCTTTCCCCATCTCTTCCTTCCCCATGAAAAACTGTAACTCCAAAGCCTTTCTCTCTCAGTTCGCCTACTATAAACCTATGTTCTTCTCTTATAATCAGCCTCATCTGTGCATCTCCAAAAGCAAGTTTATGTTCCAGTTTTGCACCGATTAAATTTCCCAGTGAAAAACCTGTAGCATAAGCTAGTAAATACCACCATTTGTCAAGTTGGCTTACTACATCGCCTAAAACTTTCATATATACTATAATCTCAAAAAAACCAATCAGCGAGGCAATATTCGATTTTCCTTTAGTAAGCAAAATCGTCCTGGTGGTTGCAAGTGAAACATCGCATATTCTAAGTGTAATAATAATTATCATATTTAAAATAACAGTTCCCATACTAATCCTTCCCTATTTATCAATAAAAATTTCCTTCTCATAAGTAAAACCATTGTCTACCAGTTCCACCACAAATTTATATCCCTCTCCTGTTTTTTCTAAGTAGAAGTTATCCACTCCGGAAGCTATTTCATATCCCCCTATGGAGTCCGGTAAATTATTTTCCGAAAATAGATTTTTTCTGATAAATAATTTGTTTTTATGTTTTAAAAAATTTATTGCGTGAATATAATATCCACTGCCAAAATCTTTTTCAGTTTTGTAATAAATTGCTGTTATATCCGATTTTGTAAAATTTTCAATCTTAACATTTCCGATATTTTTTATATATACCGAGCTGATTACGCTATCCCTGTCCAATTCTTTCTTTATGATCTTTTCAATTACTTGGGCATTTTCTCTCTGACTTATACTAACACTTTCCAGTTTCATTGTATACATAAATACAACAGAAATTTTAAAAATTAAAAGAGTAAGTGATAAAGTCAACACTATAGCCATCACATACTCTATGATGGTAAATCCTGTCCTATTCTCCATCATCATTTTTATACATCGCCACTCTTCCACTTATAGGCACTATAGTAACTTTATAAATATCTTCTGTGCCGGTATTTTTAATATACACCGTTTCCCCCGAAAAACTCAAATGCCCGTCTCTGTTAAACTTCAAAAGCGTATCAGTTTCGTTTGAAATTTTCAAATTCGATGGAAAGTATACTGTCCTTCTGGGAACATTTTTTTCGCTGACAAAGTACCCCACTGCCGTTTTCCCTTTCTCTGTATTCTCATAAATATATTTCAGATAGCAATCTATATCCCCAAAGGTATTTTTATTATATACATACCTGATATCGCTCACATATCTTCTAACGGCAAACTCAGCTTTTAGATTTTCAATATTTTTGTACGAAATCAACGGCACGCTAAGTATCATAAGCAGTGATACTACAGATATAATTTCTATCAACGTATAGCCTTTTCTGCTAGTAACTTCCATAGAATTTCTCTCCCACCAAATCTTCTTTATGCAGGTTCCAAAGTGTGTCATAATCCCCACTCATAATATATCCTATTTCCTCAGCAGTTAAATTATTTTCCAATTTGATTTTAAAAACTCCTACATAACTGTTTACATAATCTCTGCTGTCGAAATTTGACATCACTGTAATTTTGATATTCTCAGGCTCTGCTTTAAAATCAATAACCTTAAATACACAGTCTTCTACCTTGATTTTGCTTATGTCAATATAAATACTCATCTGATTTATGAAATATATTTCATCTTTTATTAACCTTTTATAGTCTTTTTGAATGTTTTCTATCTGAGTTAAAATTTCTTCGTCACTATAGGCTTGATACTTGATTTTTATAACATTCACAACTTTATAAAACGCTGTTTTAAAATAATCTTCAATCATTAGCTTTGGATACACCAGACTGGATTTTAACATCTGATTTCTTCCTATAAATTGAATTTTCTCAATAGAAGTTTTGTGCAAATTAACTGCTGTTGAAAGTACGCTAAGCCCTATTGAAACAAATACACTTACTATTATAATAACAACAAAAACAGTAAATCCTCTGTCCTTAGATTTCATCTTCTGCCTCTTTATACAAATAAAAGTTGTGAATAAAATCTCCATTTTTTTGTCTGATTTCTACACTTAATTTCTGAACATTATCGTTATTACTCTCTGCTTTATTTACTATTATATCAACGTTTTCATCGTTTATTATCATCGGAAAGCTGTCAATTTTAGTTTCCATTATGTAGTTAATAGAAGCTTCCATTACCTCCACAGATCTCTGATTCGTTTCGTCACTATCTACGTGGTAATGTATTGCCTTGTAAATATGGTTTAAAGATACAGAAAAGATCAAAATAATAGCAATGCTTATTATTATATCTGCTATAATCCACCCTTTTCTTTTCATAAGTTACTTGCTCCTCACGACTAATTCAATATAAGACTTCTCACTTTTGTCAAAATAAAGTTTGGAATTAGTCAAAGATATGTCTTTTTTCAAGTTGTGCAGCTCAGATATAAGGTTATTTATCGACTTCATATCAGCAGAAAAATTCAGTTTCACTCCAAATGTATCTGACATACTAGTTTCAATACTTACATCACTTATTCCTGAACTGTAGATAATATTTTGAATTTGATTTAAGCTTTCATAATCCAAAGATTTGTTTTTAGTTTCAATAGAGCTATTGCTGCCACTTGCAAGAAGAATATTTATGTTTTTTCTTAAATTATAATTTTTTACTGAATACGGAATTATCAGTCCTAATATATTTATAGCTATGAGCAATGAAATTATGACTTGATTTTTTTTCACAGTCTATCTCCCCTATATTTTAATAATCCTGTTATTTCCCCACCTTCAAAATATATCTCCATTTCAGGTAAACCTAAGTCTAATTCTTTAGATATTGCTGTTTCTATTTCCTTTAATCTTTCTATATCTGAAACTTCTAATCTCAAAACCAAATAATCTGAACTTATATCTATATTTTTCAATTCCTTTATATCAAGGGTTTCTGAAAGTTTTATCAACCTGTCCATATGTTCCAAATTATTATTTTCTTTAAAACCGTCAGGCACTTCACTTCCTAGGCTTATTGCTGAAATATAGGCTAGCTTATACTCCTTATTCAGTCTGTAATTATCGTAGAGGAGTTTTATGTTGAGGCAAAAAATCCCAATCAGTATTAAAACCGTAAGCTTATTTTTCATATCTTACCTCCTACACTCTATAAAGTAATTCAAAATCAAGCAACGGCATTACGACTGTAAGCATAGTTATTCCTATAGCTAAGGTTATTATCACTATAAACAGAGGTTGAACCATTGAAATGAGTTCTTTGCTTTTTCTCTTTATATCCTGAGAATATAAAAAACTCAAGTTATTGAGTCTATTTTCTAAATCTCCTGTTTCTTCGCCTATTCTCACAAAATACTGAAGATTCGGTTCATCTATTTTTGCTTTTGCAATACTGTCGCTTAAGCTATTCCCCCCTAACACACCGGTTTGAATTGTTTTCAGTTTATCTAAAACCACAGGGTCTTTAGTTACATCTTCCAAAACAGATAAGGCACTTATGATATCCACACCTGAACCAAGCATAGTTTCCAAAGCCCAGACTAAATTATTAAGTGTTTGCTTAAAAATCAAACTTCCTATTAAAGGTAATTTGTATTTGATTTTCGAAAAAAATATTGGATTTTTTGAAATAATAATCAGATTTATAATAAGCGCCACTAATACTGCTAAAGTTAACATCAATGCAAAAAAATACTCTTTAATAAAAAGACTACACCTGATAAGACTTTCTGAATAGCCTCCTATTTCAGGTATCTCTCCACCATAAAGAGAAATTATATTTGGTATAAAATAAAATATTATAAATCCAAAAAGAAATAACAGCATAGCTAAAATAAATATAGGATAGTAAGAGGCAGACTTCACATCTTTGTACATTTCATCCATATGTTTATAATATTTTGACATTATAAAAAAAGCCTCATCAAGTTTTCCTGTCCTTTCTCCCACCTCTATCAAAGTAAGAGAAAGTTCATCAAAGCACAAAGTCTGCTCCATAGAAAACTTAAGAGATTTTCCTAAGAAGAGGTTTGCTTTAACTATGTCTAGAAACTTTGATCTGCCCCCCTGCCCTTTAATGATATCTATACTTTTAATTATAGGAATTCCACTTTTAAGCATAATGCCAAAGTTTTCAAAAATCTTGGCTTTATCTTCATATGATAGTTTTTTAGTTTCAAACAAGGGTCTAAAATATGTAACGATATCCTTCTTCAACAGAAGTATCACCCCTTTTTATCATATCCAAAATTTTAGTTTCAAGAGGAATCAGCTTGTTTTCAAGCCTGCTCCATTGCTTATTTCTTATAAATTCAGAGTCTTCTCCTGTAATTTCTAAAATTTCAAATACTGCTTTTCTTCCCTTGTACCCTGTTCCAAGGCATTCTTTACACCCTAAAGGCTTATATACAGTCACATCTTCTAGGTTTTTATGCTTTGAATTATCTACAGTCTTGCAATTATTACACAAAGTTCTCACTAATCTTTGATTTACAACAAGAGACACTGCATCTGCCACCATATAAGGCTGTATTCCTAAATCAATAAGTCTTTCAACTACTCCTATAGAGTTTTTTGTATGTATAGTAGAAAAGACCAAATGCCCTGTGATACTGGCTTTAAGGCTTATATCGGCGGTCTCTTCATCTCTTATCTCTCCTATCATAAGCACATCAGGGTCTTGTCTGAGCGAAAACTTAAGTATATTACTAAATCTGTAATTCTCATCTTTTGCTATGTTCACTTGAACTACCCCGTCGATAAAATACTCGACAGGGTCTTCTATAGTTATGATATTTTTTGTTCCATCATTGATTTCATTTATCAAAGCACAAAGCGTAGTAGACTTCCCGCTTCCTGTAGGTCCACAAATCAAAATAAATCCGTTTAACGAATTTATTTTTCTCTTAACCTTATGAAGTTCTTCATCGTTAAATCCGATTTCTTCCAGATTCCACGCATAATCCCTAACATTTAACAATCTAATAGTCAGCTTTTCTCCTTTAATAGTGGGGATTATAGATATCCTGCAATCTATTGATAGTTTCGCAAATTCAAGGCTGAACCTTCCCTCTAGAGGATGTAGTGTCCTACTTATATCTATATTGCATTTCAACTTTATAAAACGAATAATTTGGTTGCAATATCTGTCGTCTACAACTACAAAGGTTCTAAGAAGTGCGTCAATTCTAAACTTAACTATCATAGAGGATCCTGCTAAATTTAAGTGAATATCGCTTGCATTTAGATCTATAGCACTTTTCAAAATGAAATCAAGAACTTCCTCTACCTTACCACTTGACTGTGCATTTTTATAATTTGCTTTATAGTCGGCTATAGTCTCACAAATACTGTTATTTTGTTCACTATAGTATTTTGAACTTATCATCTTGGATATCACTCTCCTGTAATTGCGGTAGGAGCTGAATTAGGAATTTCTATAGAAGATTCATTAAAAACTCCATTTTTGACAAACTCTATAGATTCCAGACTGACTGTAGCTTTTCCGTCATTAAGAAATACAGAAAAAGTTTTATCCTTTAAATACTTGGATTTTGGCATGGCTCCACCATACACTTTTTTTATATGGTCGTTCAACTTGGATATATCAAAGGAAGGAGAGGTTTTGTTTTCCAGATACCAAGTTTCAGCAATACTTGCCAATTGAGTTGCAGTAGATGCATCCATTTTGAGCCT
Organism: Acetoanaerobium sp.; assembly: GCA_041831635.1. Lineage (GTDB taxonomy): Bacteria > Bacillota > Clostridia > Peptostreptococcales > Filifactoraceae > Acetoanaerobium. Next base: position 9,267 of record JBHASY010000140.1, read on the forward strand.
TTGCTTATCTACTACATCATTGTATTTAGGAAGTGCTAAAGATGCTAAAAGCATCAGCAAGGTAATCACAGCGACAATTTCTACAAGTGTGAATCCTACGTTTTTACTTTTCACGCAAATAGATATATTTCCGGATTTTTTCAAAAAACAACAAATCACTATAATCCCCCCAATATATGTATTTACCATAAATTATAGAATCTGTCTTTGAGATTTTCAAGAAAAAGTTTTGTTCTTTTAATAAACTTCTCCTTTTCTATTTATCAATATCTAATATATTCGATATAATGATATTTATTATACTTACTACTATCGAACCAAATATAGCTCCCGAAAAGCTATATACCTGAAATCCGGGAACCAGTACTGCCACCATTGAAAAAATTATACCATTTAGCACTAGGGTAAATAACCCGAGCGTAAGAATGGTTATAGGTAAAGACAACACAAACAAAACAGGTTTTATAACTGTATTAAAACCTGCAAATATCACAGCAGCTACAAATGCAGCCACAAATCCTGTAACCTCAACAGAAGTTAATAAATATGAAGTGGCCATAAGTGCCAGTGCAAAAACAACACATCTTAATAAAAATTTACTCAAATTTTTTCATCTCCTTAACAATTTTACTCTCTATAGCATTGGCTATAAGCATTTGTACATTCAGATTAACTTCAGCTTTTAATATTTTTTCAAGCTTAGGCTTTGTAGAGGGTTTCTTCGGAAGAAACACTGTACAGCAGTCCTCTTCAGGCAAAATCGAAACATCATAGGTGTCGATCTCTTTAGCAAGTGATATTATATCTTCTTTATCATAGGATATAAGCGGTCTAAAAACAGGAAGAATTTTTACAGCATTATTCGTAGCTAGCAGCCCCTCAGCAGTCTGTGATGCCACTTGCCCCATACTTTCTCCTGTTATAAGGCAGTTACACTCTGTTTCTATAGCTATACTTTCAGCTATAGCCATCATAAATCGCCTGGATAATATAGTCATTAACTCCTCCGGGCAATTTTCAAAAATAGACTTTTGTATTTCCAAAAGATTTACCATATGAATTTTGATGCGCCCCGTATACGGCAGCAAAATTTTTGCCAAATCTATAATTTTTTCCTGTGATTTTTCACTGGTAAAAGGAAAACTGTGAAAGTGGACAGCCTCAATATAAAGCCCTCTTTTAGACATAAGGTAGGCTGCAACAGGACTGTCAATTCCTCCTGAAAGTAGGACACAACCCTTTCCGTTTATCCCTCTAGGCAATCCCCCTACACCTTTTATCTTGTCTGCAAATACTATATTTGAGTCTACTCTCAGCTCAGCCGTGATATTTAAATCCGGATTAACCACATCTACTTTAAATCTTTCTGAAAATGTATTTAAAACATATCCCCCTAAATCTATACTCATTTCAGGAGACTTCATAGGAAATTTTTTGTCCTGTCTTTTTGCATTTATCTTAAAAGTATTTATCCTACTGTCTTTAGCCTTTTCTTCGACAAGTTTTTTTATACCGGATTTAAGATTTTCATATCCTGCCTCTGTAACTATTGCAGGGCTGATAGATACCACCCCAAAAACATTTTTGATTTTTTTAACTATAGAACTGTAATCTGCTCCATTGAGATGGACATAAATTCTACCATCTCCTTTTTTTACTTTCACTCCTTTGAACTGATATAAAGCATACTCTAAATTCCTTATTAGTTTATTCTCAAAAATAGGTCTGTTTTGTCCTTTTATTGCAACTTCTCCATTTCTTATTACTAAAATATCGTACATACCTTTACCTTTCCAATTCTTATTTGTAGTTTAAAAGTTTTCTAAGCTTTACAACTTCTTTTTTCAGTACATCTGCCGTAAACCTAAGTTCATCATCTTTTGTATCCTTTGAAAACGAAAATCTAATCGCCGAATCCTTGATTTTCGCATTTAAATCCAAAGCTTCTAATACTCTCGAACTTTTCTTCTTAGAAGAACAGGCTGACCCTGTAGACACAAAAATTCCATTTTGCTCCAGAGTATGAAGCAGAATCTCTCCTTTCACACCTAAAAAAGAAATATTACAAATATAAGGTAATGAAGTTTCAGAAGAATTTATCACTATATCTTTTATTTCAGATTTTAAATTCGAAATAAAATCTTCTCTAAGTTTTTTTACCCTACTTAAATCCTCATCTATCTTGTCTTTTTGCATTTCTATAGCTTTTGACAGTCCTGCTATATAGGCTGTATTTTCAGTCCCTGACCTAAACTGCATTTCCTGTCCTCCACCTGTGATTATTGGGTGGATTTTGGTCTTTTCCTTTATATATATAGCCCCTATACCTTTAGGCGAATGAATTTTATGCCCACTTACACTCAGCAAGTCCACATTTTCCGTGTTTATTTTCATTTTCATAAATGACTGCACTGCATCTATATGAAAAACTATGTTTTGTTTGTACTCTTTTATAGCCTGTCCTATCTCTTTTACAGGGTTGACTGCACCTATTTCATTGTTTACGTGCATGATGCTTACAAATATAGTGTCTTCTCTAAGTGAACTTCTAACCTGCTCCTCTGATATGAGACCTGCTTTATCAGGTTTCAAAAATGTTACGTCATAGTTTTCTTTTTGCTGTAAATCTTCAAGAGTTTTATATACGGAGTCATGTTCATAAAGTGAAGTTATTATATGATTCCCGGCTCTTTTATTTGCTAAAAGGCTACCTCTTATAGCCATATTGTTAGACTCGGTTCCACAGGAGGTAAATACTATCTCCTTTGATTTGACATCTCCTAAAGCTCCTGCCAAGATATCTCTTGATTTTTTGATGACCTTTTCAGCTTCTATGCCCAGTTTATGAATAGATGACGGATTCCCAAAGCAATCTCTAAGCACAGATGATATTTCATCTATTACGACAGGATTTGGAATGGTCGTCGAACTATTATCTAAATATACCTGCATTTTCCACCCCTAATAACCTAAGTTTCCTGCTACTATACATACCATGATATCAGTAGTAGGAATATTCCCCTCTATTATAGTCGTTACATTACACACTCTTTCATCACTTCTACAGTCTGCACATTTTCCGGTAACTGCACAAGGCAGTTTTCGTCCCAGTCTTACGGCATTTTTAGGACAGGCAACTGTTTTTATACGTTCTATAGCACTGTCTAAATTCTCAACTATTTTATTTTCTCCTGCTATAATAACAACTTTTTTAGGTCCGAATATCATCGAAGAAACTCTGTTCGCATTACCGTCGATATTCACTAATCTGCCATCTATGGTAATTGCATTTGCACTAGAAAAATATGCGTCTACTTGCTGAGCTTTCTTCAGCATTTCAAATCTTTTACCGGGTTCTACTTTCCAATGCCAAAAAACTTCTTTGCCCTCATTTACAAGTTTTTCATAAAGACCTAGTTCTTCTAAAGTTACAGATCCACCAAACCCGATTTTTTCGTCATCACTTGTTTCATTCATTATGTATTTTACAAGTTCATCTCTATTTGTAAAATATTCGGCTTTAAACTTTCTTCCTCTTAAGTTTCTTATTAAAGTATCTATATTCATTTTTTCCACCTCTTTAAATAATTTTGTATTATACTACAGTATACCATGTAATACCGCAGATTATAAGATTAGTTACTATTTTTTTGATTTTCAATCTTAATTGTCAATATATTAGCATCATATTTCTTAATTGACTGGATACGAATTACCTCATTTTATGATAACCTCCTTTTTTTCTCATACAAAATCTTTTGATATTATATTTACTTAAAGATCGAAACTTGTACCTAAATATTAGAAATGTTATAATAAATTCATCTTTTAGAACATTGAAAAATTACATAAAAATTCTTGTGAGATTGAGAAAACAGCTAAATCAATTCTATGATGTTAGAATACTTTTCTGTAAACCAAAGGAGGAGAAAATGAAAAACAAACACTTAACTCGCATTATTATGTTTTTAATTCCAATATGCACTATGATATTTTTAAGTTCATGTATACCAACATCAGAAAATCAAAATACAGCATCAGAAAATGAGAAAACAATGAAAACTGAAAATACAGAAAAAAGTGAAACTAAAACACCGGAAAACGAAACCACCCCATCTGAAAACAATAACTATAACAATCCTGATTTGATCAAAGAGGAGCAACTTATCTTCTTTGGAGAAAACCCTGTGATTATCAAAAATGAAGATTATTATGAACTCCAAGATGTCTGTTTAGCAAAACAAGTCAATTATAATTACGACTATTCAATGTTTGAAGGCAAAGAGAGTGGCAATTTAATCAATCTTCCAAATGGAGAATTTCGTATTTATGACATAAGTGAAGTAGGAAACGAGACTCATATTGATGTAGAAAACGGCTATTTCCTACAGTATTTCATCATTCAAAACGAAGAAAAAGTCGTAATTCCTATTGGAATTGGAGAACATATTCAAATTGAAACTGCTTATGAAGGAAGTATTCGTTTTACTAAGGATTGCATCTACGAAATGCTCTCTGACGACACTTTCGAATACACAGACACTGCTCTTTCTGAATTTTTACAGACTCAAGACGCATGGAAATATGGAGGGGTACTGTTCATAAGTGAACTTGACGAAGAAAATAACATATCAAAAGTTTCGGACTTTTTCATTCCATAATTTTAAAAATTGCCAAAATAAAATTGCAAAACCGATAGATTGCAAACTAAAACCTTGTATCTTAAGACAATTGTTGTCTTTGAGGTACAAGGTTTTTTGTCTTGTCATAAATCATTCATCCTTGTTTTTATGGAAGTGGGTTTCTTACAACCCTCATTTGAAATTCAATGCGAAGAAGCTATCAACGTTTCAATCCTTGTTTTTATGGAAGTGGGTTTCTTACGATTCTAATATGACTGTATTAGATAGCTTAGCATTAAAAGTTTCAATCCTTGTTTTTATGGAAGTGGGTTTCTTACC
>JBHASY010000141.1:0-8133 GCA_041831635.1 Acetoanaerobium sp.
CACTTGTATTTTTCTCAATTTAGAATTATAATCAACAAGTAGCATATGTATCGGTTTTATTTGTTGCAAAGGATCTTTTACAAAAAATCGTGAATTATAGGAACTAAACCTAAATTGATGAAAGTATCAGGAGAGTGAATATTATGGAAAAAAATAAAGTAATTGTATTTGGATTTATTGTGCTAATAATAGCTGCGACATTTATATATATGTCAAGCCAACAAAACCAAGGCGATAATCAACAAGAACAGATGATGCAAGAAGAAGCAATAAGTGAAGACAATCATGACCATGCAATTCATTCAGAAGACTATGAGCATCTTGCTGAGCATTTGTATGAGTATAAGTCTCAGTATATAGGAGATAATAGCAATATAATAGGACTACTTGATTTACTTCCGTATTCCGAGCATAGAGGAGATATACAACTGTTTACGTCTGAGAAACCATATGGGTTAAAGGCTGTATACAATGTAAAAACTTCGGATCCTGCTATTTTGGATATAAGAAATCAATTTTATACTAATTCTCTAATTGTTTTTTCACTTGTTGAAAATGTAGACTATATTGATTTTGAATTAAATGTAGATGGAACTACAGAGCCTGAGATTCATCGCTATGAAAGAAAAGAAATAGAAACTGATATAAATAATTTGTATGGATATTCTGTCGATGTAGAAACTTTTGAAAAGTTTTTAGAAGAAAAGGTCTACGTTATAGATTGCGATTGTGATCATTAGTTGAAAATTTTTAATATTTTAAATTAGAAAAAATCTAGTTGAGAAATTAACTAGATTTTTTTCTTTGTTCCATTTTAAAAGGAGTTGCTTCCAGCATTTTTTTGTTTTTATCAATAAAAACCTATATTTTAAAGTTTTAAATCTATATCATATCAGTCTTTTGACCAGTGAGACGGTGTAAATAATATAAATATGGTAAATAGTTCAAGTCTGCCAAAAAGCATTTGCAGTGCCATAAGGTATTTGCTTGGTGAGGAGAAAAAAGAAAAAGTTTCATATGGTCCCACAAGTCCGAATCCCGGTCCTACATTTCCTAAAGATGAAGCTGAGGCACTTGTCGCTGTCATAAAATCAATTCCCTCAAGTGATAAAAGCACTGTTCCTGCCGCAAATAATAACATATAAAGAAAGAAAAATCCTGTAACTCCTGCTACTACATCGTTAGAAAGGGGTTTGTTATTTAATTGTATCGGAATTAAGGCTCTAGGATGAAGAAGTTTTTTTATTTCTCTTCTTATGAACATAAGTAAGATTACTATTCTAATTACCTTTATACCACCGCCTGTAGATCCGGCAGAGCTTCCGACAAACATCAAAAAGAATAATATAGCCTTGCTAAAAGGTGGCCATGTCTCGTAGTTTACAGAGGAGTAGCCTGTGGTGGTTATGATAGACGATACCTGAAAAAAAGCGTGTTTAAAACTTTCAAATACTGAACCGTATAAAGAGTAGATATTTACAGCTATCAGTACGCTGGCACCCAGTATAATTAAAAGATAGGCTTTAAGCTCTATATTTTGAGTAACGTGTTTAAATCTCTTTTTATACAGGTCATAATATAAAGAGAAGTTTACTCCGGAAAATGTCATAAAAATAGCTATAATCCAAGTGATATAAGAACTGTTAAAATACCCTACACTGGTGTTTTTTGTGGAAAAACCGCCTGTACCTATAGTGGAGAAAGAATGGTTCACAGCTTGAAATAAATCCATTCCTCCCAGTAACAGCAATATAGTTAGCAAAACTGTGATACCCAGATAAGCTATGTATAAAATTTTTGCTGTGTCTCTGAGCTTAGGAGCGACTTTATCAGAGATAGGACCTGTGGTTTCAGCTTTAAATATCTGATGTGCGCCGACTCCGATAGATGGCATAACTGCTAAAGCAAGTACAAGAATTCCCATACCTCCTAACCAGTGTAGCAAGGAACGCCAAAATAAAATTCCCATAGGTAAACTCTCGACATCGTCAATTACGGTAGAACCTGTAGTAGTCAGACCTGATACCGATTCGAAAAAAGCATCCGCAAAATTAGGCAGTGCACCTGAAAGAAAAAAAGGAAGAGCAGCAAAAATAGACACTACCACCCAGCCAAAAGTCACTATAGTTATAGCCTCTTTTACTCTTACCTTTCTTTTTTTAACAGGAATTTTGGACATAAAGTATCCACAAGTAAAAGTAATAGAAATGGTTTGAAAAAATGCCAAAATGTCATACCCGTCATCGTATATAGATATTCCAATAGGTGCAATAAGGGCAACAGATTGAAATAATAGTAAATTACCTATGATTTTTGCCACTATGCCATAATTCATTTAATATTCCTCGCTTGGTTTTATAAAAATATGGTTCTATTTTGCTAAGGTCATCTTTCAAACAAAAAACCACAACCCTGTCGCCTGCATGAATTACAGTGTTTCCGTCAGGGATATAAACCTTTTTGCCTTTTACTACAGCACCGATTATTATACCATTTGGCAAATCCAGTTTATGAAGAGGTTTATCGATTATTTTTGACCCGTTTTGTGCTATTATTTCCATTACTTCCGCATGACCGCCGAGCAACATAGCCATAGAAAGTATTCTACCTCCGTTTAAATAACGGGTTATTTCAGAGGCTGAAAGAAGTATAGGATTAAGAGCAATTTCGATTCCCAATTCATCTATTATATTTACATAGTTTAATTTGCTGACCTTAGTGATTATTTTTGGGATCTTATGTTTTTTTGCAAGCATAGAAAGTAAGATGTTTTCTTCGTCAAAACCTGTAAGAAGAACTACCGCATCCATATCTGTGAACCCTTCTTCCAGCAGTAATTCTATATTTGTGGCGTCGCCATAAATGACCAGAGCATCATTTAATAAATTTGCCAGTACCTTACAGCGTTCTTTATCTTTTTCGACGATTCTTACGACAACACCTACCTTAGTTAAAATTTTTCCTAAATAGTAAGCAGCTCTTCCGCCACCTAAAATCATTACGCTCTTTGTTTTTTTATGAACAGGACGAAGTTCTTCTTTACTGTGTTTTTCTAATTCTTCTTTTACTCCTATCAAAAATACTATATCATCTTCAAACAGGACAGTCTGACCATTTGGAACAGTCATTTCGCCATTCCTGAGCACAGCGACTATAAGGGATTTCTCCGGCAATGTCAATTCCCACAGAGGTTTGTTAATCCATTTAGATTCCGAGCTGAGCTTATACTCGAACATAGCAACTCTCCCTTTTGCGAAATCTTCCATATTAACGGCTTCAGATTTTAAAAGTATTTTCCCTATCTCTTTTGCAAGCTCCAGTTCCGGATTACAAACATGGTCTATGCCCAGATATTCCATAAAATATTTGATTTGAGATGTGTTTTCAGGATTACGTATTCTTGCTATGACTTTTTTACAGCCCATTTTTTTCGCCATTGCAGAGATTATCATATTAGTTTCGTCTTTATCAGTTACAGCGATTAACAAGTCTGCTGTTTCTATATTTACTTCTTTCATAACCTCAAGATTCATTCCGCTGGCGTTAATAGCAAGCAAATCTATGCTTGAGTTGGCTTTTTGAAGAACTTGATCATTTATGTCAATAAGAGTAACATCATTTTCCTTAAGAGAAAAACTTTCGGAAAGTTGATAGCCGAGCTTACCCGCACCAACTATGATAATGTACATAAAATCCTCCTTAAAAATATTAAAAATAAGATATAATTAAAAGAAGATAATCATAGCTTATTTTTATATGCAAAAAAGATATGTTGCAAGTATATTGTACACCTTATTTGATAAGGTTGCCAGTATCAAAATATATGAATTTTTTGATTCTTTGATGTGGTTATATTTATCATAATTAGCCTCCTAATGTCAATGTTTTATATTTAATTTATGTAAATCAGAGCATATATTTTCATTATGGCATATATTTGTTATAAGGTATACTAAATATTATAAGGCATATTAAAGAAATTTTAAGAAAAAAATCATAATTTAATCGTGATTATTTTTCTCGGCCGTCAAGACATATGTTACACTTATAAGAAAATGCTCTTTTAAATACTATCTGATTTTAACTCCCGGATTATTTAACACTTACGGAAATGTATTTGTAAATAATTCGGATTTTTTTTGATAAATTTATACTTGGTAAACAAATTAAATCAGTTGAAATTTAAAATCATTTATGTTATTATGTTAGCGATGATAATTGTTATTGAATAGCATAATAATTCAAGTAGTATTCTTTATTAACTTTAATTCTGTATTTTTAAAGGAGAGGCATTATGGATAGTTTATCGAAAAATGTTTCAATTCCAAGAGTTTTTGAAAAAATAGATAGATGGGGTGGTGAAGTAATGAATTTGTCACAGGGGAAACCGGATACAACTTATACTATAAAGGCGATAAAAACAAATGATGATGAGATGAAAAAGTTTTTATTTACATTAGGCTGTTATGAGGGAGAAGAAGTTACTATAGTGTCGATACTATCTGAAATATTTGTAATTTCTGTTAACGACGCAAGATATAGTATTGATAGAGATTTAGCAGAGGCAATTTTAATTTAATTTATAAATTTGGAGGAGATATACATAATGAGTACTCAAAACAGGGTTAAAATAGCACTTACAGGTAATCCGAACAGCGGAAAGACCACTTTATTTAATGCTATTACAGGAAGGATTGAAAAAGTAGGAAACTGGGCAGGAGTTACCATAGAAAAAAAAGAGGGAGATATCAAGCAAAACCTAAATAAGTCCAACTTACATATTACGGCTGTAGATTTGCCGGGAGCATATTCCATGTCGCCTTTTACTTCAGAGGAAAGCATCACCAGCACCTTTGTTAAAAATGAAAATCCTGATGTAATTATAAATATAGTTGATGCGACAAATTTAAGCAGGAGCTTGTTTTTTACTACTCAGCTTTTAGAGTTGGATATTCCTGTTGTAGTTGCACTTAATAAAAGTGATTTAACTAAAAAGAAAAAAACTACAATTGATGTAGATAAGTTATCTCATTTGTTAGGGTGTGCTATAGTAGAAACTGTTTCGACTCAAGGTGGCGATAACGGTTTGGAAAAACTCATAGAGAAAGCGGTAGGAGTTAAGGGAAGAGGGCAAAAAGCTCCTTTTGACAGTAAAGGTGTGAACCCGTTAGATGAGGCGTCAGTTAGGGCATCTGATAAGGAACGTTATGAATTTGTAAAAGATATAGTGGCTAAAGTAGAAATAAAATCTATATCAAATGCAGCTAAAACAAATCAAGACTCTATAGATGCAATAGTGGCACATAAATGGCTGGGAATTCCTATTTTTGCACTTGTGATGTGGGGTGTGTTTTCTATATCTCAGACTTATGTAGGTCCTTATTTGGCAGATATTTTAAGCGGATGGATTGATTCTTTATATGCATCTGTAGAGGGTATGCTGGGGGACAGTGTGTCGCCGATATTGTCTGCAATTTTACTGGATGGAATAATAGGCGGAGTAGGTGCTGTTGTAGGCTTCTTACCTCTTATTATGGTACTTTTCTTCCTGTTAGCACTATTAGAAGATTGTGGCTATATGGCCAGAGTAGCTGTGATAATGGATAGATTTTTCAAGAAAGTTGGATTGTCAGGAAAATCTATCATACCTATGGTTATAGGAACAGGCTGTGCTATTCCGGGGGTTATGGCGACCAGGACTATAAAAAATGAAAGGCAAAGAAGAACTACTGCTATGCTTACAAGTTTTATGCCTTGTGGAGCAAAACTTCCTGTTATTGCACTATTTGCAGGAGCTTTCTTTAACGATGCGGCTTGGGTAGGAACTTTGATGTACTTTGTAGGAATAGTAATTATACTTGTGAGTGCTATGATCATAGTGAGAATTACAGGGGAGAAAAATGCAAGGTCTTTCTTTATAATAGAACTTCCGGAGTATAGATTCCCTAGTTTTGCGAGAGCAGCTGTTTCGATGCTTTCAAGTGCTAAAGCTTTCATAATTAAGGCGGGAACTATAATTCTTCTTTCAAATACTACCGTGCAAATAATGCAGACCTTTGATTGGAGTTTTAATCTGGTAGCAGAGGGAGCAGAAAATACTAGTATACTGGCAACTATAGCATCTCCTTTTGCACTGTTACTTATACCTCTTGGTTTTGGAGCTTGGCAGTTGGCAGCGGCAGCGATTACTGGATTTATCGCAAAGGAAAATGTTGTAGGAACTTTAGCTGTAGTTTACGGAATTACAAACTTCATAGACACAGAGGAATTTGCACTTATTTCGGGAGCGTCAAGTGTGGCTGAAATTATGGGCCTTACTTCGGTAGCTGCTTTGGCGTATCTGATGTTTAATTTATTTACTCCGCCTTGCTTTGCGGCAATAGGAGCTATGAACTCTGAACTTGGCAGTAAGAAATGGTTATGGGCAGCTATTGCTTTTCAACTTGGAATGGGGTATGTAGTGGCGTTTGTAACATATCAAGTAGGTACATTGATAACTACAGGTACTCTTGGAACAGGATTTTTACCGGGGCTTGTGGTTGTAGCAGGAATAATCTCTTATATAGTTTATTTGGTGAAAAAAGGAAATAAGAAAGCGGAGGAGAGACTGTCTATGGTAGCATAGGAGGATACTAATGGCAAATTTAATCGTGTTTATCATAATTGCTTTAATTGTATTACTGGCTGTACGAAAGATAGTAATAGAGAAGAAGAAGGGCACAAGGTGCATAGGGTGTCCTGCCAGTGGGAAGAGTAATGATTGCAAATGCAACTCGAAGTAGGATTTGATAATTGATGTGGCGCCTCTAAAGTAGATTAAGCAGTAAGCAAAATCTATTTTAGAGGTATTTTTTAGCTATAGTAAGGTTGATATACTTGACTTTATTAACTGACAAAAAAAGGTAAAAGTGATATAATCAAATCATGCAAAAAATTGTAGATTCTTTCTATTTGTCTATTTATTGTTTTTATAAGTGCACCTGCATTTCGTCTATGGGGAGGTAGAAACATTATGAAAATACAGACCAAAGAGCTGCAGAAGGGTTCTTTGATGTTATTATTTTTATTTGTGATCCTGTATTTACCGATCTATATCACGCAGCACCTGTTTGGCACAGGATTTCTGCAATGGGTCACACCGCTTGCGGTAGCAGATCTTTTTCTGAGTGTGCTGCCGTTCTACGGAGTCGTTGCTATGTTGATACTTCTTTTAGGAATCAATCTTTATCGGATGAAGAAGGAAAATAAGATCAGCTTTACCTTTATTGTCATCTATGGTCTTTTGAAGGTGGCGATTTTATACGGAGCTTTTCACTGTGAGTCTGTAGTGAATGGATGGATGAGTGTGTAGATGTGCCGTTTTTTTTAGCCGATTCGACAAATTGTTCCGCATGAAAGAAAAGCATATGCGTATTCCCGGTACACAATATCAGCTTAATCGTTTCCGAAACAATGAGCTTATGGAATTATTTATATGTAACTGATAAAAAATATTATTTGGAGGTGTTGATATGAAAAAAGGATATACTTTATTAAATGACCTGTTTTTGAACAAAGATGCAGCGTTCACCAAGGAAGAAAGAGAGCAATTGGGATTGGTTGGACTCATACCTGATCGCATTCAGACAATTGAACAACAGTGCTTATAACGGATATGAGGCGGGAGATAATTTAACCTATATAATTAAGAATGATTCTCAACATAGAGTAAAGATGTTAGAAGAAGTTCATGTTGTTGTTAATATTGATTAACGGAGTAGTTGGTTTTTGCTATAAGAAAAATAAGAATAAAACTGCCAGAAAACTTCATCTTGTTGTAGGGACCATGATAATGTTGGCTTTTGCAGTTCACTATTTTAAACCTTGGCTGTTATCACAGCTCTAGGTAATCAGTTTGGTTTATAGTAAGGACATTTAGATAATTTAGTTTTGGAAACATCTTAAATCCTAGAGAAGTTGTAGAACTTTTAAAGATTAGATTTTATACTCTAACCTTTAAAGGTAAGTACATTATCTAGGATTTTTATTGACTATAATAATTTTGTAATTTAATTAAGTTTTATAATTTTCACATTAAAATTAAAAAACTTCATATATTTTTGTTATAAATATTCATTATTTGATTTGAAATCG
>JBHASY010000142.1:0-5999 GCA_041831635.1 Acetoanaerobium sp.
ACAGGCTTATGCTTGAGACACCTGAAGATGTAGTAAACGGATTACTGGGAATAATGAAGATTTTAGGTGTTGAAAAAGGATACATAGGGATAGAAGATAATAAACCTGATTGCATTGAAAGTGTATCAAAAGCAGCTGAAGGGATTAGTAATATAGAGGTAGTGGGACTTAGAACAAAATATCCTCAAGGAGCGGAAAAACAACTTATATACGCATGTACAAATAGGGAAGTTCCAAGTGGAGGGCTTCCTATGGATGCGGGAGTAGTAGTTAATAACGTGGCTACGGCAGCTCAATTTGCAAAGACTTTAAGAACGGGTATGCCACTTGTTGAAAGAGTATGTACAGTTACAGGCGGAGCTATTGCAAATCCTAAAAATATTCTAATTAAAATAGGGACTTTATATAGCGAAATAATCGAGCAGGCCGGTGGATTTAAAGCTCAGCCTAGCAAGGTAATTAGCGGTGGTCCTATGATGGGGATAGCACAGTTTACTTTGGAAGTTGCTGCAACCAAAGGCTCTTCCGGAATACTTTGTTTTACAGAAGAAGAGGCCAAGCCTAAAGAAGTTCAAAACTGTATGAGATGTGCGAAATGTGTAAGTATTTGTCCTGCTAATTTACAGCCGTTATTTATGAGTGCTTACTCTTTGAAAAACGATTTTAAAAAGGCGATGGAATTTAGGACTTTGGATTGTATAGAATGTGGTTCATGTTCATTTATTTGCCCTGCAGCAAGACCGTTACTGCAATCTATTCGTGTTGCCAAACGTGAGATTTTAGCTCAAAAGAGAAAAGAATCTAAGTAAATTGGGAGGTAGATATCTATGGAAATGCCAAAACTAACCTTGTCATCATCTCCTCATATTCAGACAAATGAAGATGTTACCACTGTTATGAGAGATGTTCTTATTGCACTTTTGCCTGCTACATTTGCAGCAGTATATTTTTTCAGATTTGGTGCAATAGTAAATATAGTAGTTGCTGTTTTAGGAGCAGTAGTTACCGAGTACATAGTTCAAAAGTTAATGAAGAAAACTGTGACAATAAAAGACTGTAGTGCTGCGGTTACAGGGCTTTTACTTGCATTTAACGTTCCATCCACTTTGCCGTGGTGGATGACACTTATAGGGTCTATTTTTGCTATTGCAGTTGTAAAGCAATTATTTGGAGGATTAGGCCATAATTTTATGAATCCGGCACTTGCAGCTAGAGCAGTACTTCTTGCATCTTGGCCGGTAGAAATGACTTTTTGGGTTACTACAGGAGCGGATGCAGTTGCTACAGCTACACCTCTGGCAGTAATCAAAGGTGCTGAAACAGGGGCAGTTTCATCATCTATGTTTGATTTGCTTATAGGAAATGTAGGAGGCTGTCTGGGAGAAACTTCTGCAATACTACTTGTAATAGGAGGAATATATCTGATTTACAGAGGAGTAATAACATATGTAATACCGGCATATTACATAGGAACTGTTGCTGTTTTAACATTTATTTTTTCAGGGTTTGATATTTCTATGATAAGCTACAATGTTTTAGCAGGTGGGCTCATTTTAGGTGCGTTTTTTATGGCTACTGATTATACGACTTCTCCTGTTTCAAAGAAAGGTCAAATAATTTATGCTGTAGGATGTGGGCTGCTTACTTCGGTTATAAGGTATTATGGCGGATATCCGGAAGGAGTTTCCTACTCTATATTATTGATGAACGTAGCAACTCCGCTTATAGATAAATATATTTCGCCAAGAGTGTTCGGGGAGGTGGCAAAATAATGAAAAGTGAGATTGTAAAATTAGGAGTTATTTTGTTGATTATCACTGCTGTAGCGGCAGCTTTGCTTGGATTTGTAAACCAAATAACTACATCTGTAATTGCGGCTCAGATAATAGAAGAGAATAATTTGGCAAGAAAATCAATTCTTTCTGAAGCGGACAGTTTTGAACTTGTAGAAGAAGATTTCGGGAGCGAAATTTTAGAAGTGTATAAAGGTTTAAAAGGCTCAGATGTAGTAGGGTATACTATAAAAACCGCACCTAAAGGATATGCAGGAGCAGTTGAGGTAACTACAGGAATTACTGTAGATGGCATAATCTCAGGAGTTTCTATAGGTACTATGAATGAAACACCGGGTCTAGGAGCAAAGGCAAAAGATGAACCTTTTATAAGTCAATATAATTCAAAATCTATAGATGAAAGTTTAGCTGTTATAAAAAATGGTGTTCCTGCTGATAATGAAATAGTTGCAATATCAGGTGCTACCATAACGTCAGTAGCTGTTACAAAAGGGGTAAATACATCAGTTGAATTATTTAAAAATAACTTGCAATAGGGAGGTATCTGTATGAACTTATTTAAAATACTTAAAAATGGAATAGTTGATGAGAATCCGACCTTTGTTCAAGTTTTAGGAATGTGTCCTACTTTGGCTGTAACTACATCGGCAACAAATGGTTTGGGGATGGGTCTTGCCACTACGGCTGTTTTGGCTATGTCAAATTTTGCCATTTCTATCCTTAGAAAAGTCATCCCTTCGAAGATAAGAATTCCTGCATATGTAGTAGTAATAGCGACCTTTGTAACTATAGTCGGAATGCTTTTAAAAGCTTATGTTCAGGAACTTGATAAATCACTGGGCTTATTTATACCGTTAATAGTTGTAAACTGTATCATACTTGCAAGGGCTGAGAGCTTTGCATCTAAAAATAACGGATTATCGTCTACTTTCGACGGCATAGGAATGGGGCTTGGATTTACTTTGTCGCTTACGCTTTTAGGCTCTGTAAGGGAGATACTGGGAGCAGGTTCGCTATTTGGAAATATGTTGTTTGGAGAAGCTTTCAAGCCTGCTATTATTATGATTCTTCCTCCGGGGGCATTTTTAGCTTTAGGTATTATGCTTGCTATATTTAAGAAAGTAACTACAGGCAAGAAAGATAAAAAATCTGAAACGCAATCTGCCGGTTAGGAGGGGGAGAAACTATGATAAAATCTATTTTGATTATAATGCTAAGTTCCATACTTGTTAATAACTTTGTGCTATCCAGATTTTTGGGAATATGTCCGTTTTTAGGGGTCTCTAAAAAAGTTGAAACTGCTCTGGGGATGGGAATGGCCGTAACCTTTGTTATGGTACTGGCATCTATCTTTACATATTTGATTCAAAAATTGATTTTGGTAAATCTCGGAATTGAGTATATGCAAACTATAGCATTTATTCTTGTAATTGCATCACTGGTTCAGTTTGTAGAAATGGTAATCCAAAAAACAAGTCCTACTTTGTATCAAGCACTAGGGGTGTATCTTCCGCTTATAACTACCAACTGTGCTGTCTTAGGAGTGGCAATATTAAATATTCAAAGTGAGTTTAATTTAATCGAAACTATATTTAACGGATTTGCGGCAGCAGTAGGCTTTACTCTTGCGATAGTTTTATTTGCAGGAATCAGGGAAAGACTTGAAATTTCTGATATTCCTGAAGTTTTTCAAGGGTTTCCGATTGCTCTGATAAGTGCAGGACTTATGTCAATAGCATTTCTAGGCTTTAGTGGCTTAGTGAAATAGGAGGTAAAGCTATGAGTTCTATCTTAAATTCAGTATTAAGTCTTTCAGCTATGGGATTGATTTTCGGAGCCGGTTTGGCTTATGCATCACAGAAATTTGCTGTAGAAGTTGACCCTAAAGAAGAGGCTATATTAAATGCTCTTCCCGGAGCAAACTGTGGAGGATGTGGATTTCCGGGTTGTGGCGGATTGGCTACTGCTATTGCTAAAGGAGAAGCTGCTACTAATGCTTGTCCTGTGGGCGGAGCTGAGGTGGCAGAAAAAATTGCAGAAATAATGGGTGTAAGTGGTTCTGTAGGAACTAAAATGATTGCAAATGTAATATGCAACGGAACCGATGCAAATGCAAAAGATAAATCTCTATACTCCGGGATATTGGACTGCAAAGCCGCCTCATTAGTTGCAAATGGGCCAAAAGCTTGTGCCTATGGATGTCTTGGTTTTGGAACTTGCGAAAGGGTATGCCCTTTTGATGCTATTCACGTTTATGACGATGGAATAGCCCATGTAGATAAAGAAAAATGTGTAGCCTGTGGAAAATGTGTGGAAGCATGTCCAAAAGCAGTTATACACTGGATTCCATATGAACAAGATGTATCTATAAATTGTAACAGTAAGGAAAAAGGCAAGGATGTAAAAGAAAAGTGTAATGTAGGTTGTATAGGTTGCCAGATTTGTGTGAAGAACTGTCCTTTTGAGGCCATTACTTTTGAAAATAATTTGGCAAAAATAAACTACGAAAAATGTACTCAATGTATGGTTTGTGTAGAAAAATGTCCTACAAAGGCAATCAGCGGAGATTTGTCGAAAAGAAAAACTGCAAAAATAATAGAAGAGTTGTGTATAGGCTGTACTATATGCGCAAAGAACTGTCCGACAAATGCTATAGAAGGAGAACTTAAATCCGCACATAAGGTTGACCCTGGCAAGTGTATAGGCTGTAAAGTTTGCCATAATAAATGTCCTAAAAAAGCTATAGAGATGATATAGCAATTTAATTTTAAACAATAAGACCTTCGGTTTTATTGTTTTTTTTTTAATAGAATGATAAACTTAATAAGAACATAATGCAGTATGATATAGAAAATTGGGAGGAAGAAAATTTGGATATAATACTTGCTTCTGCATCAACTAGAAGAAGATATATTTTAGATATATTTGATATTGATTATACTATTAAAGTCCCAAGTATAGATGAGATAATAAATGGCAACTTTTCTCCGGAGATAAATGTAATGCATATAGCTTATTTGAAGGCTAGAAATATATTAGAAGATAATCCTAATGCCATAGTAATATCGGCTGATACAGTAGTGGCTTTAGAAGATAAAATATTTGGAAAACCTAAGAATTCAGAAGATGCCTTTGATATAATCAGCGAATTAAGCGGGAAGAAACATTCTGTTATAACAGGGTTTTGCCTAGCCAGTGCCGAAAAAAACATCGTCTATACAGATTATGTGAAGACAGATGTTGTTTTTAGAAAGTTATCAAATGATATTATTTCTAATTACCTAAAAACTAATGAATATTTAGATAAGGCAGGAGGATATGGGATCCAGGGAAAAGCAAGTTTATTTGTAGATAAAATAGAGGGAGATTATTTTAATGTAGTCGGTTTTCCTATAGCTGAGATAAATAAAGTTCTTATAGAAAAATTTGACTTTAGCTTAATTTAGAAAGCGGGAACAAATGTGACGAAAGGAAATCTCATAAAAGATATAATCAAAGAAGAAAGACCAAGAGAAACTTTGCTTCTAAAAGGCGAGGCATATTTATCGGACTCAGAGCTTTTGGCAATTTTGCTTAACAATGGAACTAAAGATAAGTCTGCTATTACTCTTGCTCGTGAAATCATAGAAGAAAATGACGGAATAAGAAATTTATCAAACATCACTGTGGAAGAGTTGTCGAAAATAAAAGGTATAGGGCTGGCAAAGGCTTGCAGGATAATATCTGCTTTAGAACTTGGAAGAAGAGTTTCAGTAGCGTCAGGACTTCAAAAATTCAAGGTTTCTTCTCCGCAGGATATCGGAAATGTATATATGGAGGAGCTTAGATATAAGAAAAAAGAAATTTTTAGAGTAGTGCTATTAAATACAAAAAATGTGATAATAGGGGCTAAGGACATTTCAGAGGGTAGCTTGAACTCGTCCATAGTACACCCTAGAGAAGTGTTTTTGGAGGCCATAAAAAAAAGTGCAAATAAAATCATATTGCTACATAACCATCCATCCGGCGATCCCGGCCCTAGCAGTGAAGATATAAGTATTACCAGGAGGCTTATTAACGCAGGTCAAATAATAGGGATAGAAGTCTTAGACCATGTTATAATAGGGGATGGAAACATTTACAGTTTTAAAGAAAATGGACAAATTTAGTTTGGAGATTACATATGCCTAAAAAAAAGAAATTCAATAAAAAAATATATATTTATCT
>JBHASY010000143.1:0-13673 GCA_041831635.1 Acetoanaerobium sp.
CATCTGGATCACGGCGACAGCTTTGAGCTTTGCAAACAATGTATAGACGACGGATTTTCCTCCGTTATGATAGACGGCTCGGCTCTTCCTTTCGAAGAAAACATAGCCTTATCTAAAAAAGTCGTAGAGTACGCTCACGATAAAAATGTCACAGTAGAAGCTGAACTTGGAAAGCTTGCAGGAATAGAAGATGATGTAAATGTATCCGCCGAAGATGCCAAATTCACAGACCCTGACCAAGCTGTAGAGTTCGTAGAAAAAACCGGAGTGGATTCTCTGGCTATTGCTATAGGAACAAGTCACGGAGCCTATAAATTTTCGGGAGAACCTAAACTTGATTTTGCAAGATTAGAGAAAATATCAGCCCTGCTTCCCAACTATCCTTTAGTTCTTCATGGCGCATCTTCTGTTATTCCTAAATATCTTGAAATGTGCAACAAATACGGTGCAGCTATCCCCGGAGCAAAAGGAGTTCCTGAAGATATGTTAAGAGAGGCGGCAAAATGGGGCGTATGCAAGATCAATGTGGATACTGACCTTAGAATGGCTATGACAGCTGCTATCCGCAAAGTTTTGGTAGAGCAGCCTGCCGAGTTCGACCCTAGAAAATATCTGGGTCCCGGTAGAGAAGCTATCGAAGAAATAGTTCAAAACAAAATTAAAAATGTATTCGGCTGCTCAGGTTCTGCTTTAAAATAGACTATATTTACAATAATATCTTAAATAAGCAAACTGTGGTTGTAAAATGCGATTTTCCATTTTGGGGAAAATCGCATTTGTTTTATAAAAATATTTTAAAAATTTTTAAAATTTATCAAATTTGATGTTGACATTTTGAATTTATTGTACTAAAATAGCTAAAACAATCTTTATAAAATGCGTTGATAGAGACAAAACTATTCACGATGCTATTTACAGAGAGTCGGTGTTGCTGAGAGCCGGCAGTAGTAGAATATAATGATCACTCTTGAGCAATTTCTCCGAACGATTTGTCAATTAGGAGAAGTCGGATGCCACCGTTAGAAAGGCTAAGGTTGATAGACCTGAATGAAGTGATGACTCTTATGTCATAAATAGGGTGGTACCGCGAATCTTTCGTCCCTATAAATCTGTTTTTAGATTTATAGATACGGGAGTTTTTTTATTTGCTGTTTAAAAACATTGGTAATTTATACCCATCTAAAGATGAAGTATTATTGAAAAATTAGGAGGAAATAAAAATGCAAACAAGTGTAAAAGTTAATTTATTTTCAGGTGTTGATTCTGCTCTTAGAGCTGTTACTATGTTAAGAAAAAAAGGTCTTAAATTTTACGAAATGTCTATCAGCAACGATTTTTTAAATCTTACTATTCCTGTCGAAACTGAAACTATGGTAAGAGCACATCTTTCTAAATTATCTGATTTAGAAGTGCTAGCCGGTTAATTTTTTTATTGTATTCATAATGCAATATGCATAATTTTATTCGCAAGAATTTTAAAATATATTATAAAATCTACGAACTTATGATTTAAAAATTGTAATAAAACTTTAAGGAGATAAATAATGAATAGTGATAATATAAAAAAAAGTTATACCAGAACCCCCCACAGGTCACTTCTTAAAGCATTAGGATTGGACGACGATGATTTTAAAAAACCTTTTATAGGAGTAGTAAATGCCTTTAACGAAATCGTGCCGGGTCATATTCATCTGCGCGAAATTGCCCAAGAAGTAAAAAACGGTGTCTATGCCGCAGGGGCTATTCCCTTTGAATTTCCTGTTATAACAGTATGTGACGGCCTATCGATGAACCATTATGGAATGAGGTATTCTCTTCCAAGTCGAGAACTTATAGTCGACAGTATAGAAGTTATGGTAAAAGCACACGCATTTGACGGTCTTGTTATGATTCCAAACTGTGATAAATCCGTTCCTGCTATGCTTATGGCTGCTGCAAGGCTTAATATTCCTTCGATAATCGTAAGTGGCGGACCTATGCTTAAAGGAAAAGTTGAAAGTAAAAATCTGGACTTAGTCAGTGCTTTTGAGGCTGTGGGAAGTTTTGTAAATAATAAAATCACATCAGAAGAATTACTTGAAGTGGAAGATACGGCTTGCCCTACATGTGGTAGCTGCGCTGGAATGTTCACTGCAAACTCTATGAACTGTATTACCGAGGCTCTAGGCATGGGTGTAAAAGGAAACGGAACTGTTCCTGCTGTAGCATCTAAGAGAAAACTTCTTGCCCGTAAATCAGGTAAGCTAATAGTAGATTTAGTAAACAATAATGTTTTGCCAAGAGATATTATGACTAAAGAAGCTTTCCAAAATGCACTTACCGTAGATATGGCACTTGGCTGTTCTACTAACACTATTCTTCATTTAACTGCAATAGCAAATGAGGCAAACATCGACTTTGATTTATCTTTAGTAGATGAAGTTAGCAAAAAAGTTCCTAACTTATGTAAACTTTCCCCTGCCGGCACTGACCATATAGAGGATCTAAACCTCTGTGGCGGAATCTATGCTGTTATGCACGAACTTTCTAAAGCAAATTTAATAAATCTAAATGTTAATACTGTATATAGAAAACCTTTAGGAGAACTCATAACCGAGCCTAAGAGAGGCAGTGTAATAAGAGATATAACTAATCCATACTCTCCTACAGGCGGAATAAAGGTATTATATGGAAACCTTGCTCCTAACGGCTGTGTAGTTAAAAAATCTGCAGTAGACGAAAAAATGTTTAAGAAAACACTTAATGCCAGAGTTTTTGACTCGGAAGAAGAGGCTGTAAAGCAGATACTGGGTGGAAATATCAAACCTGACGATGCAGTAATAATAAGGTATGAAGGCCCTAAAGGCGGACCAGGAATGAGAGAAATGCTATCCCCTACTTCTACTTTATGTGGAATGGGATTAGATGACAAAGTTTGCTTAATTACCGACGGACGTTTTTCGGGAGGAAGTAGAGGTGCTGCTATAGGTCACGTATCTCCGGAGGCTGCTGATAACGGTCCTATCGCCTTTGTCTTAGATGGCGATGTTATTTTGGTTGATATTGATAACGGCAGCATTAACTTGGATTTGGCTGAAGAAGAATTAGACAGACGAAAAAATTCTTGTGAATTTAAGATTAAGGCTCCAAAACAAAATGTCGGATACCTAAAAAGATATGCCGCTTTTGTATCTGCATCTTCTGAGGGAGCGATTTATAAATAGAGAGGAATGAATATGTATTGAACGGTGCAAAATACCTTCTTGAATGCCTGTCCAAAGAGGGCGTAGATATTGTCTTTGGTTATCCCGGTGGAGCAGTAATTCCACTTTTTGACGCCTTATACGATTCTGAAGATTTTATACAAATTAGAACCTGTCATGAGCAAGGTGCTTCCCACGCAGCAGATGGCTATGCCAGAACTACAGGTAAGGTAGGTGTTTGTATCGCAACCTCCGGTCCGGGTGCTACAAACATAATCACAGGTCTTGCCACTGCTTTTATGGACTCAGTACCTATTGTTGTTATCACAGGGCAAGTCGGAAAAACATTACTTGGGAAAGATTCTTTTCAAGAAATAGATATCACAGGAATAACTATGGGAATAACAAAACATAATTTTCTGGTAACAGATGCTAACGACCTGAAAAACGTCGTTTCTAAAGCCTTTTATATAGCCCAAAGCGGAAGACCGGGTCCTGTTCTTATAGATATATCTAAAGATACTTTTACTCAGGAAATTACTCCTCAGGAATATACCAAAATTGATAAAGTTCCTGACAAAAGACATCTAAATTACCAAAATGAAATCAAGACGGTAGTAGAGTTAATTAAGTCATCCAAAAAACCTGTGATTTATGCCGGTGGCGGTGTAATAAAAAGCAAATCTTGGGATGCCCTAAATGAACTTGCTACTGAACACAACATCCCCGTTGCAAATTCAATTATGGGACTAGGCTCTTTTGATAGAAATTCCGAGTTATCTTATGGCATAGTAGGGATGCATGGAGATAAAGATGCAAATATGCTTTGCTATGAAAGCGATTTAATATTAGGGATAGGTGTGAGGTTTTCAGATAGAGCCATAGGTAACAGAAATGGCTTTACAAAAAATGCAACTATAGTTCATATAGATGTAGATGAAACTGAAATGGGAAAAAATGTCGATGTTTCCTATGAAATTTTAGGAGATTTAACCGAGATTATGAAAGAGATAAGTTCTTCTCTTAAAGACTACAAATCTCCTCACATAAGGAACAAAGAATATGCCGGAAAAGATTACGATGGTTTTCACCCGAAAAACATACTTACTATAGCCCAAAAATCTCTACCGGATGACACTATAGTTGTAACCGATGTAGGTCAGCATCAAATGTGGACAGCGAAATTTTGGAAGTTTTCTACCCCTATGAAATTTGCTACCTCCGGTGGTCTTGGTACTATGGGATTCGGTATGGGTGCGGCACTGGGTGCAAAACTCGGAAATAAAGACAATCACGTTTTGCTTATAACGGGAGACGGCTCTTTTAGAATGAATCACCTTGAACTGATCACACTTTCCAGATATAAGGTTCCTATTACTGTTTTGCTTCTTAATAACTCTTCGTTAGGAATGGTAAGGCAATGGCAAGGTTTATTTTGTAATAAAAGATATTCACAAACAGACATAGACGATGGCTTAAATATAGAATTTTTAGCAAAAGCCTATGGAATAAACTATTATAAAGCCTCCGACTTAGATACTTTAGAAAACATTTTAAAAACGCAAAACAATTCCCTGATAAACCTAGTAGAGTGTTTTTTAGACATAGATATAGGTGCTTACCCTATAGTTCCGCCCGGACAATCCATTGATAATCTAATTACTGATTACTAAATCTATCTACATTGCCAACGGGGTCTACATGAATTACGATATCTATCCCCGTTTGGCGCATAATGTCTTTTTCTATCTCATCTACTATTGCATGAGCTTGTACCAATTCCAATGTATCCAGCAGTTCAACATGCACCGAACCTATAGACCTGCCGGGTCCATAATCGTGTATTCTTAAATCGTGCATACCTACTATGTACTTACTATTCTCAATAAACCCGCATACTTTATTTACCGTTTCTTCTGATGGAGACTGACCCAAAAGAACATTTACCGTATCTTTAGATATATTAAATCCTGTATACATTATTATCAGAGAAACTATAACTCCCACAAATCCATCTACATTTATCTTCAAATAATATCCCGCTACTGTAGACAAAATAACTGCGCTAGTTGCAATAACATCATTGAGACTGTCTGTTGCCGTTGCTTTATTTATGCTCGAATTTATAGTTTTTCCTATATAAGAATTATACGAAAACATCCATAACTTGATCAAAACGGACATAAGCAAAATAAATATAAGCGTCGAGTTAAATATTATCTCCTCAGGATTTCGTACTTTACCTATAGAACTTTTCAAAAGTTCAAAACCTACCAGCATAATTATAAAAGACACTACAAGAGACGACACATATTCTATTCTTCCATGACCAAAAGGATGTTCTTCGTCAGGCAAAGAATTACTCATCTTCACTCCCAGTATAGTCACTATAGATGTTCCCATATCCGACAGATTGTTAAACGCATCTGAAATTATAGCTATACTGTTCATAAACAGCCCTATAGTGAGTTTAAGTATAAATAGAAATAAATTGCACAGTATACCCAAAACACCTGATAAAACTCCATAGGACTCTCTTACGTCTTTATTTTCTATATCTTTATAGTTTTTTACAAATCTTTTTATAATCAGTTTTATCAATTGATAACATCCTTTTAAAAAAAAATTCCACAAGCAAATAAAATTCTTTTTTCCCATTAGTCTAATTTTAAAATCTACATCATTATACCATAAATTCGAATAAAATAAAAAAGGAAAAGCATAGACTCGTTAGCCTTTTACTTTTCCATACCATAATTTGTTTTACGCTGACGGATGTGCAAATGACATTACGATCGCAATTATCCTGCCAATTTTGATCAATCACTTATTACTTCAAAACTTATGATTACTTTAAATAAATCTCCGTCAACATAAATATCAAAAGTCCCTCCTTGAAGTTCAGTGAAACTTTTTGCAATAGATAACCCCAGTCCCGAACCATCTGTATTTCTGGATTTATCTCCCCTTGTAAATCTTTCAGCCATATCATTTGGATCAAAATTCATTTCATATGATGCTATATTCTTAAATGTTATGATCACTTTATTTGAATTTAAACTTAGGTCAATATATACTCTGGAGTTTGGTAAAGAGTATTTTAGTATATTATTTATCAAATTATCAAATATTCTATATGTTCTTTTACCATCAAGCTCACATATAATTTTCTGCTCGGCATCAGGAAAATTCATTTTGAATAGCAATCCACTTTTATCTATTTCATTTTCATTTTCGGCAATGCTTTGTCTTAAAAGTGAAACTATATCCAAAGATGATTTATTAAAACTTATATTTCTACTTGCTGCTTTGCTTGCCTCAAATAGGTCTTCTATCAGAAATTTGAGTCTTTGAGATTTTTGCTCCAAAATTTCTATATAGTTTTTTTGATTTTCAGACATATTTTCCTCTTTCTTTAATAAATCTACATATGAAACGATAGAAGTCAAAGGTGTTTTCAAATCATGTGAAACATTTGAGATAAGTTCTGTTTTAAGATTTTGACTTTTTATTTCTTTGTCTACTGCAATCTTAAACCCTTTGTTGATATTACTTAATTTTTCCACTATAGGATTAAAAATTCCCAGATTAAAATCCATATTCTGATTAAAATTTCCTTTAGAAATTTCGTCAGTTATTAAATATAACTGTTCCAGTGCACGCACTTTGTCCTTTAGATAACTAAAAATAAACAAGGAATAAATTGCCGTAACAAACATTGTGATTATGAAATCAGCATATATTGAATAGCCCCTGCTTACCCCGAATATAACATATAAAGCAGTCGGTACAAAAAAATCAATCGCCCAAATAATCAAAGCATTAACTGCGAGCATAACTATAAATTTTCTGTTTTTATAATCAGAGATATCAAATCTTGTAATATTTACAAACATACTTTTCAATTTTTTAAATAAGCTTATACAAATTCTTCCTACTATACTGTTTTTTATTAAGGAATTATATATTCCCAAGTGATATATGTTTTTCAGATCTGCCGTCAAAACATATAACGCCGTATAGAAAAATATAGTTGCAGGTATGCCTATTAAGTAGAAAAATATATTTGCATCCGAAATAATATTTTCAAATTTAAACTCCGACGAATAGTATACAGGTATTGAGTAATTGGATGAAAAACTTAAAATTCCTAAAAAACAAGCAACAAACAATGAATATATAAGAAATTTAATTTCAATAGGTATTTTGTTTAAAGCCTTGATAAAACCGTTATTTTGCTGTTTTAATGAATTTGTAAATCCTGCCCAGACTAATATGGAAATAGTAAATACCGCACCTATTGCCAAAATCAAAATCAAATACAATTCCAAGTAAAAGTTTTTTATACTATGAGCCAGATCCGATCTGCTTTCCTTATAATACACATCTTTAGGAATCATTAGAAAAAGCTCCACCGCTTTTCCTTTTATATTCTCTGCGGAATTAAACATCTCCTCTATTCTCATAGTCATACCGGTTTTGAAATCTCCTGTCATAGAACTTTCTTTGACTACAGGTCTAAATTTTTCATTTGTAACAATATGAATATAAAAGCTCGAAGCCTGCTTATCTTTCATTGAAATTTGATCCAAAGATAAGTTCATATTAGTCAAAAGCTCAGAATTCTCATCTTTAATGTCAAAATAATAGCTTATATTTTCATACTCATCTGTTTGATAAACATCAAAATCTTCTCTTAACAAGCTCCACATCATACTGTCCAAATAGTTTGCAAAGCTTTCACTTACCTGATAGTTGCTTACATACTTGTCATCAGGTAAAATTATTGTTTTAAGAGGATAGTATAAACCCACTGAAATAAATGCCAGCAAAACAAGAACTAAAACTAATTTCGCACCTGAATTTAAACCTCTTTTTTTAACTAATTCTTCATTTTTCTTCAAATTTGTATCCAATTCCCCACACCACCTTTAAATATTTTGGTTCTTTAGGATTTATTTCCAGTTTTTCTCTTATTCTACGAATATGAACTGCTACTGTATCAGGATTATACGCCGGCTCATTCCACACTTTTTCATAAATTTCATCTATAGAAAATACCTTGCCTGCATTTGACATAAGCAAGTGCAGAATTTTATATTCTATAGGAGTTGTTTTAATAGCAATTCCTAAAACAGAAACTTCTTTTCTCTCATCATCAAGAGCGACATCACCTATCAAAATTACTTTTGAGTTTTTATCATCTGCTTGTTGTATAGAGAAATTTAAATATCTTCTTAAGTTCGAGTTTACTCTGGCTATAAGTTCCATAGGGTTAAACGGTTTTGTTACATAATCATCGGCACCTATATTTAATCCGGCTATTTTGTCCATATCTTCAGATTTCGCTGAAAGCACGATTATAGGCACTGTACTTGTTTGTCTTATTTTCATAATAGCAGTAAATCCGTCCATTTCAGGCATCATTACATCCATTATTACTAAATGAATAGTTTCTTTTTCAAAAATCTCAATAGCCATCTGCCCGTTATATGCTTTATAAACACCATAGTTTTGATTTTTCATATAGATTTCTATAGCATCTGCAATTTGCTTATCATCTTCTGCTATCAATATATTATATGTATACATATGTTCCTCCATAACAAGATATCTTACTTAAAATAATAACATAGAGTTTTTAATATTTTTTTACTATAATTCTTACAAATTTCTTAAAAAAATAAAAATATCGACCTCACAATTATTAGATTTTAATTCTAATTTTGAAAAGTCGATATGCAGAACATAAAATATCAATATTTATATTAGCTTTACCAAATAATAAAATTCTCCAAAAATCCATAGATGAATTAAAACTAATGAACTTCCCTTCTCATAATAATATAAAAAGCTTCACAAACCAATAAAATAATCGATCTATGAAGCTTTAAGATATTTTTTAAATTTTAAATCTCACAAACTTTTTTGCAGGTCTTTTTGCTCTGACTGAATCTATTTCGACATTTGAATTTTTAGAATTTGACATATTTTCAAATGCTGAAGAGAGCATTAGTTTTATCCTGTTTAGCTGATTAACCTCACTGGCGCCGGGATCGTAGTCTACAGCGACAATATTTGCCTGCGGATAAATTCTTTTGAGTTCCTTCATCATTCCCTTTCCTGTAACATGGTTAGGAAGGCAGGCAAATGGTTGCATACAGATTATATTTTCTACACCCTCTTCGATTAGTTCTATCATCTCTCCAGTTAAAAACCAGCCTTCTCCTGTCTGATGACCTAGTGACATAACCTGCCTTGCCCCTGTTGCAATTTCCTTTATAGTCTTCGGATGATAAAATCTCTTGCTTGATTTAAGTGCCTCGGTATAAACAGTCGTATATCTCTCTATGAACAAAACCAAAGCATCGCCCATTAGCTTAGACTTTAAGCTGCCACATAAATAGTTATAGTTAAAATCTCTATTAAATGCACAGTAGGACACAAAGTCCATAAGTGCAGGCATAACAGCTTCTGCCCCCTCTTTTTCCACTAAATCTACGACATTGTTATTTGCCAGAGGATGGTATTTTACTAAAATTTCTCCTACCAGCCCTACTTTAGGTTTTTTAATATCAGCTAAAGGTAAGTTGTCAAAGTCTTTCACTATAGCATACACCGTTTTTCTGAAATTCGACTTACTTGCATATTTTAGTTTAAGTTTACATATGTCCGCCCATTTTCTGTGAAGTGCATTCGCAGAGCCTTTCTCAAGTTCATAAGGTCTGGTTCTATACAGCACATTCATAAATAAATCCCCATACACTACAGCCATAAACGCTCTGTTCAAAAGAGAATATGTCAGCTTAAATCCTGAATTTGTCTCCAGTCCGCTTGCATTTAAAGAAATCACAGGGATATTCTCAAAACCGGCGTCCTTAAGAGCCTTTCTCAAAAATCCTATATAGTTCGTCGCCCTGCAACCCCCACCTGTCTGAGATATCATAACGGAGGTGTTTTCTAAATCGTATTTCCCTGAAAGAAGAGCCTCTATCAGCTGACCTATTGCGATTATAGCAGGGTAACAAGCATCGTTATTTACATACTTTAGTCCTACCTCAACTATATTTTTAGACTCACAAGGAAGTACCGCTAAATTATATCCTGAATACTTAAATGCCTCTTCCAACAATTCAAAATGTATAGGCGACATCTGAGGAACTAAAATAGTGTGATTTTTCTTCATTTTTTTTGTAAACTCAGTTCGTGGATAAGATAAGATGCCGTCGCTAATTTTTATTCCTTTATTTTCTCTTTCCTCTATAGATGCTTTTAAAGAACGTATTCTTATCCTAGCTGCTCCGAGATTGTTTCCCTCGTCTATTTTCAAACAGGTGTAGAGTTTCCCTCTTGCAGTGAGTATCTCCTGTACCTGGTCAGTAGTTACAGCATCTATCCCACAGCCAAATGAATTAAGCTGCACCAGTTCCAAATTATCCTTTCTTGACACGTAATCAGCCGCTGCATAAAGTCTGGAATGATAAGCCCACTGATCTACTACCCTAAGAGGTCTATCTTTATCTGCAAGATGTGCTATGCTATCTTCCGTAAGAACAGCCATTCCAAGTGAATTTATCATCTCAGGTATCCCGTGATTTATCTGAGGATCAATATGATACGGTCTTCCGGCTAAAACCACAGCCTTAATATTTTGCACCTCGATAAAATCAAGAGTATCCTCAGCTACCTTTCTAATCTCAGCTTTAAAATTGTTAAGTTCCTGAATACCGAGTTTTGCAGCTCTTGATATTTCATCTACCGATATCCCCAATGATGACAGCTCAACTATAAGCCTTTTTTCCAGTTTTCTATCAGAATCAAAAGGAACAAACGGATTCATAAATCTAACATCATTTTCTTTTAAATCATCTAAGTTCTTATTTATCACCTCAGGATAAGAAACTACTATAGGGCAGTTAAAACTGTTATTTGCTTTTTCATACTCCTTTTTTTCGTGCGGTATACTCGGATAAAATATAAATTTTACACCTTTTTCAATTAAGTTTTTGACATGACCGTGAACTAATTTTGCGGGATAGCAAACAGATTCTGACGGTATAGTCTCCATTCCCTTCTCAAATATTTCATTTGACGACGGATCGGATAACTCAACTGCGTATCCCAGTTCAGTGAAAAAAGTAAACCAGAACGGATAATGCTCATACATATTTAAAACTCTCGGAAGCCCTACCGCTCCTCTAGGTGCATTCTCCAAAGGTTTATAAGAAAACATTTTTTTGTATTTATAATCGTATAAATTCGGCAATACTTTTTGATTTTCTGAAAACTTATTTCCTTTTTCGCATCTGTTTCCTGATATAAAATATTTATCATTATTAAACTTACTGATAGTTAATAAACAGTTATTTGAACAGCTTTTGCATCTGGTGCTTTTATTTTCAACGCTGAAATTTCTAAGTTCCGATTTTGCAAGTAATTTACTTTTTCCTAAACCGGATTTTTCCTTAGCTATGATCGCACAACCAAAAGCCCCCATAATCCCTGATATATCAGGTCTTACAACTTCTCTTTTCGATAAAAGTTCAAAACTTCTAAGCACAGCATCGTTATAAAATGTACCCCCTTGAACCACTACATTCTCACCCAGTTCTTCAGGAGTTTTAAGTTTTATTACCTTATAAAGTGCGTTTTTTACAACAGAGTAGCAAAGCCCCGATGCTATATCTCCGACTGTCGCTCCCTCTTTTTGAGCCTGCTTTACCCTCGAATTCATAAAAACCGTGCATCTGGAGCCTAAATCCACAGGACCGGTTGCTTTCATAGAAACATCTACAAAATCCGTAATGCTCATACCAAGTGACTGAGCAAAAGTATCTAAAAATGAACCGCAACCTGACGAACACGCCTCGTTTAATAAAATAGAATCCACACTTGAGTCTTTTATCTTAAGACATTTCATATCTTGTCCACCGATATCTAAGATAAAGCTAACATCAGGACAGAAAAATTTTGCAGCCTTGTAGTGGGCTATAGTTTCTATTTCTCCTATGTCTATTCCCAGTGCAGTCTTAATAAGTTCCTCTCCGTATCCTGTAACGGCAGATGAAGCTATAGTTGCAGCTTCCGGAAGTTTAGAATACAAATCCTCCAAAAATTCTATAGTGGACATAAGAGGATTTCCTTTATTGCTACCGTATTTATAGTATAAAAGTTCCCCTTTGTCACTTATAAGCGCTACCTTTGTTGTGGTAGACCCTGCATCTATTCCCAAATAACAATTCCCTACATATGAACTTAGTTCACCGGTTTTAACCTTGTTTTTATCGTGTCTTAATTTAAACTCATTATATTCATCATCAGACTTAAACAATCTCGGCAGCCTGTCGCTCTCATCCAAGGTGCAGTCTTTCATAGTTTTAATTTTTTCTAACAATTCATTTAATTTGAAAGTCTTATCTTCAGATGAGCAAAGTGCCGCCCCAAGTGCTACATAAAGCTGAGAATTTTCAGGAAAAATAACCTGATGAGGCTCAAGGTTAAGCGTATTTATAAATCTATGTCTTAAATGAGACAAGAAATAAAGAGGTCCTCCAAGAAATGCGACATTTCCTCTTATAGGTCTTCCACACGAAAGTCCTCCTATGGTCTGAATTACCACAGCCTGAAAAATAGAGGCCGCTATATCCTCTTTTTTTGCTCCCTCGTTAAGCAAAGGTTGCACATCTGTCTTTGCAAACACTCCACAACGTGCAGCTATAGGATATATTCTGCTGTGATTACAAGCAAGTTCATTAAGCCCTGACGCATCTACTTTAAGAAGTGCAGCCATCTGATCTATAAACGAACCTGTTCCGCCGGCACAAGTCCCATTCATTTTCTGCTCTAATCCGCCTGATAAATATGTGATTTTAGCGTCCTCTCCACCTAGTTCTATAGCTACATCCGTATGAGGATAATAGGTCTTTATCGCCTTTGTAGAGGCGATTACCTCTTGGACAAAATCTACTTCCAGATAATTTGCAAAACTAATTCCACCGGAGCCTGATACCACCACCGATAGATCAGTATCTTGCAATATAACATAGGCATCATTTAGTATACCTGTCAATTTGTTTTTTATGTCAGCATAATGTCTTTCATATCTGCTGAACAAAATTTCTTCTTTGTAATTTAAAACGACTACCTTAATGGTAGTAGAGCCTATATCAATCCCAACTCGTAATAATTTGCTCATAATATCCGTAGCAGATAAGCTACATTCGCCTCCTTAAAAATCATAGACTTCAAATTCACTAAATCATAGATACTGTTACATTCTGAAAAATAGATCCATATTTAAAATCTATAAAAATGTACACTGTCAAAAATATTTTGATTGCTTTACATAACCTATCCTCACTATAATAGTGTATAATACTTAATATAAATGTGTAAGATTCAACACCGTCATATACTAATATCAATATTTCTTATTTCTATCATTTATTAAGCAATCATCATATACAGAAATATACCCTATACTACTATAAA
>JBHASY010000144.1:0-7085 GCA_041831635.1 Acetoanaerobium sp.
AGAGCAAAAGATATCACTAAATTAGGAGGAATAAAATGGGCAGTGAAATTTTAAAAAAAGAAAATAGCGTTGTTACACTAAAGCTCACTATAGATGCACAGAGCTTTGATGAGGCATGTAAAAATGCTTATAATAAAAACAAAAACAGATTCAATCTTCAAGGATTTAGAAAAGGAAAAGCCCCTATGAATATAGTGGAAAAATTTTATGGAGAGGGAGTGTTCTTTGAAGATGCTGTAAACTCACTTTTTCCAGG
Source organism: Acetoanaerobium sp. (assembly GCA_041831635.1). GTDB lineage: Bacteria > Bacillota > Clostridia > Peptostreptococcales > Filifactoraceae > Acetoanaerobium. The sequence continues at coordinate 257 of JBHASY010000144.1, forward strand.
TGCTTTTGAAGAGGCTGTAAAAAAACATGAACTAAATGCAGTAGCCAGACCTGAAATCGACGTAGAAGAAATAGGAAAAGGAAAAGACTTGGTTATCATAGCTGATGTAGCTGTTAAACCTGAAGTTACGCTTGGAGATTACAAAAATCTAACTGTAGAAAAACCTGATGCGACCGTTTCTGACGAGGATGTAGAAAAAGAAATTGAGTCTATGAGAGAACAAAACGCAAGATTTGTAACGGTAGATGATAGACAAGTAAAAGAAAAAGATATGCTTTTAATCGACTTTAACGGGAAAGTGGATGGCGTAGAGTTCGAGGGTGGAAAAGCTGAAAACTATTCTATTATAGTAGGTTCAAACACATTTATTCCGGGATTTGAAGAACAATTGGTAGGAATGAAATTAAACGAAGAAAAAGACCTAAATGTTAAATTCCCTGAAGAATACCATGCTGAGAATCTTGCGGGAAAAGACGCCGTATTTACTGTAAAAGTAAATGAAATCAAAGAAAAAGAACTTCCTGAGTTAGATGATGAATTTGCTAAAGACGTGAGCGAGTTCGACACTTTAGAAGAACTTAAAGCCGATGCGAAAGCAAAACTTCAAAAAACCAAAGACGATTTTGCCGATAGAGAACTGGAAAATAAATTGATTAAGATGGTAGCTGAAAATGCCACTGTTGATATACCTGATGCTATGATTGACAATCAGGTTGAAAATATGGTTCATGATTTTGAACACCAACTTAGATATCAAGGACTTGATTTAGAAAACTATTTGAAGTTTACTAAAAGTGACATAGGCTCACTAAAAGAACAAATGCGTCCCGATGCAAAGACCAGAGTTTTAAACAGCTTAGTGGTAGAGGCTATTTCCAAGGCGGAAAACATTGAAGCCGGTGAAGAAGATGTAGAGGAAGAAATCTCTAAGATGGCAGAAACTTACAAAATGGAAGCGGATAAACTAAAAACGACATTAAGACCGTCTGATATGGACTACATCAAGGATACTGTTGTTGCCAGAAAAACAATAGAATTTATAAAGTCAAACGCAAATATACAGTAGCCATCAGGCTGCTGTATATTTTTTAACCTGACTTTAGTTTTATATGTTATTATATAGGGTATAATGTTTATTAGTGAGATTTTAAAATGATATTGTAGTTTATGATTATAACATATACAATAAGAGGAGGATTTAAAATGCCGTATGTACCGATAGTAGTAGAACAAACGGGAAGAGGAGAAAGAAGTTACGATATATATTCCAGATTATTAAAAGACAGGATAGTGTTTTTAGGGGAACAGGTAAATGACCACACAGCGTCACTGATAGTCGCTCAGTTACTTCATCTGGAGTCGGAAGACCCTGATAAAGATATTTTCTTATATATCAACTCTCCCGGAGGAAGCATAACAGCAGGAATGGCGATATATGACACTATGCAATACATCAAGCCGGATGTGGCTACGATTTGCGTAGGAATGGCGGCGTCTATGGGGGCATTTTTGTTGTCAGCAGGAGCGAAAGGAAAAAGATTTGCACTTCCAAACAGTGAAGTTATGATACATCAGCCGTTAGGAGGAACTCAAGGACAAGCTACAGATATAAAAATTCATGCTGAGAGAATAGTAAAAATGAGAGAAAAATTAAATAAAATTATGGCTGAAAGAACAGGACAGCCTTTAGAGAGAATTGAAAAAGATACTGAGAGAGATTTCTTTATGTCCTCAGAAGAGGCTAAAGAATATGGACTTATCGACGAGGTGCTGGAAAAAAGACCTTAGTCGAAAATTTTAAAAGAGGTGTAATAATGTCGAGATTTGATGAAAAGAAACAGCTTAGGTGTTCTTTCTGTGGCAAGGGTCAAGAGCAGGTAAAAAGACTGATCGCCGGCCCGAATGTATACATTTGTGATGAATGTGTAGAACTTTGCCAAGAGATAATCAAAGAAGAATTTGATGAAATCGTAGATACTGAAATCACAGGACTACCTAAGCCAAGAGAAATAAAAGATTACTTGGATGAATATGTAATAGGTCAGGACGATGCAAAGAAAACTTTGGCAGTAGCGGTTTATAATCACTATAAACGTATATATTCTACGGATAACAAAACAACTGATATAGAACTTCAAAAGAGCAATATCTTGATGCTGGGACCTACAGGATCAGGAAAAACTCTTCTTGCACAAACCCTTGCAAAAATGCTGAATGTTCCTTTTGCTATGGCTGATGCTACAGCACTTACAGAGGCAGGATATGTAGGAGAGGACGTTGAAAATATCCTTTTAAAGCTAATTCAGGCATCTGATTACGATATATCAAAAGCGGAAAAAGGGATAATATATATAGATGAAATAGATAAGATAACAAGAAAATCTGAAAATCCTTCTATAACCAGAGATGTTTCAGGAGAGGGTGTGCAGCAGGCTCTTTTAAAAATAATAGAAGGAACTAAGGCAAATGTTCCTCCTCAAGGCGGAAGAAAACACCCGCATCAGGAATTTCTTCAGATAGATACTACTAATATTTTATTCATAGTCGGAGGAGCTTTCGATGGAATAGATAAGATAATCCAAAGACGTATGGGGGAAAAAGCTCTTGGATTCGGAGCTAAGATAGTTTCCAAGAAAGACATCGCTATAGGAGAAATCTATAAGCAAGTTCAGACAGAAGATTTGCTTAGATTTGGACTTATTCCTGAGTTTATAGGTAGAGTTCCTGTGGTTGTATCGCTGGATCCGCTTGATGAAAAAGCACTTATAGCTATCTTAAAAGAACCTAAAAACGCTCTTGTAAAGCAGTTTAAAAAATTGTTTGAAATGGATAAGGTATCTTTGGAGATAGAAGATGAGGCACTAATAGAGGTTGCAAGGAAAGCTATATCCAGAAAAACGGGAGCAAGAGGTCTTAGAAGTATCTTAGAAAAAGTTATGATGGACATAATGTATGAAATTCCATCCAGAGAAGATATCGAAAAAGTAGTTATTACGAAAGAATGTATTACTGAAGATAAAGAGCCGTATGTAAGTCTAAAGTCAAAAAGTGATGATACTCCGGAGGAGTCAGCATAATATTTAGGATTGAAAAAAGGGGTGCAAAGCATCCCTTTTTTAATCCTAGGACATATTTTCTAATTCGTTCTCATTTTTTTCTAAAGGATTAAGTAAGCTTTTTTCTTAACAGATTATATTTTCATATGACTTATTAAGAGGTTGATTTTTAAGTCCTATTTTATTTTTTAAGATTTATATGTGATTGAATATATATGTTTGTTTTATAATGAATAGCTATATAAATACGCCCAGAAAACCGAAAAACAGCAGTATTAAAATAGGATGGATTTTAGCAAACATCATTAAAATCAAAGACAGTGAAAATATGACGAAGGATTTTATATCAACTATGCTTTTTAGAAAAGTTGAATAGCCCGCCGACAATATCAGAGCAAGAGTTATAGGACGCAAAAAAGTAAATACACGCTCAGAGATATCACTGGATTTATATTTTTCTAAAAACTTGGTTACTATGCTCATAAGCACAAATGATCCAAATACTATTCCAAAAGTTGAAACTACAGCTCCCCAAAAACCCAGATACCTAAAACCTATGAAAGTGGCAGAATTGATAGCTATAGGTCCGGGAGTGATTTGAGAGATTGCGATAATATCGAGAAATTCTAAGTCTGTAAGCCATTTGTGATTTTCTACAATAACAGTTTCCATATAAGGCAGCATAGCATATCCGCCACCGAAACTTACCAAGCCGATTTGCAAAAAAGCTAAGAAGAGTGAAAATAGTAATTGCATATACCTAACAGCACCCCCAAAAATATTATCAACAACGGATTTATATCAAAAAAAGCTACAGCTAAAAAAGTTAATACCATTAAAGCTATCGAAGAAACTTGTTTGTTGCTTTTTTTAAACAGGCTAAAAAAAGAAAAGATAATCAGTGCGGGAACTACAGGAATTATCCCTGAAAAAAAACCATTTAGAAATTTTGAATTTCTGGCCTGAGAATAAAAGGCGGAAACAAATAAAATTACAATAAACGAAGGCAACGCAGTTCCAAGAAGTGAAATAACGGCACCGATAAATCCATAAACCCTATAGCCTATAAGTACGGAAAGGTTAACGGCTATAGGACCCGGAAAACTTTGGGCTACAGAAATATAATCTATGAATTCTTCTGAAGAGATTATTTTACCTTTTTCGGCTATTTCCTTTTCCATTATAGGAATCATAGCGTAGCCACCGCCAAATGTAAAAAGACCGACTTTGAAAAATATTGAGAAAAGTTTAAACACGACAAAAACTCCTTGCTTGTAAATAACGCAATATATATTGATAAATAATGCAACATAATTCTATTTTTATGATATCATTAGTATGAAAAACAAATTATAAACGATTTAGAATAAAAAACATTTCAGTTAGATTTTAGCACGAAATAGATTTGTTTTCCAATTTATGTGTTTTTTCGATGTAGATAATGATTTAATCTTTACAGATATATTTAGAAAATAAAATTCTTTAGAGTTGTTCATTTTTTAGAGAGAGGCAGCAGAAAGGAGAATGGTAATGGGAAAAAGTTATAAAATGAGAACTTTAGATACGCCGGTAATTCCGTTAAGGGGAGTATCGATATTTCCTTATATGGTAATTCATTTTGATGTAGGAAGAGAAAAATCCATAATAGCACTTGAAGATGCTATGGTAAATGAACAGATGGTATTTTTAACTACCCAAAAGGACCCTGAAATAGACATACCTAATGAGGATGATTTTTATGATGTAGGAACTGTGTGTAAGATCAAGCAAATGCTCAAGCTTCCGGGAAATACTATAAGAGTTCTGGTAGAGGGACTGTCAAGAGCCAAAATAAAGGAAGTTTATCAGGAAGACCCTTATTTCAGAGCGACAGTTCAAGAGGTTGTTTACGACGAGAGTTTAAAAGAAGAAAAAGATATAGACGCAATTATGAGACTGGTAATGGATACGTTTGAAGAATATGTGAATACGGGAAACAAGGTGTCCGGCGAGGTACTTATTACTTTGGCTGATATAGATGAGCCGAGTAGATTTGCCGATACTGTAGCCGCAAATATAATATTAAAACCTGTCCAAAAACAAACTATATTAGAAATCTTTGATCCTCAAATAAGGCTGGAAGAACTTTACAAGATATTGCTGGAAGAAATTGAGGTATTGGAAATAGAAAAAACTATCAATATAAGAGTGAAAAAACAGGTAAATAAAATTCAAAAAGATTATTATCTTCGTGAGCAAATCAAGGCTATCCAGAAAGAACTGGGAGAGGGAGAAGAAATTTCCGACGATATAGACGAATACAGGGGAAAATTAGAAAAACTAAAGGTTTCAAAGGAAATAAGAGAAAAAATAGAAAAAGAAATATCCAGACTCTCCAGAATGGCTCCAAGTTCAGCAGAAGGTGGAGTTATAAGGTCATATTTGGATAATTTCTTTGCTCTTCCTTGGAATAAGGAAAGCAAGGACAAATTAAATATAAAGATGGCTGAAAAAATCCTTGACGAAGACCATTTCGGCTTAGAGAAGGTAAAAGAAAGAATACTGGAATACCTTGCAGTAAGACAGTTGTCAAAATCTATGAAAGGACCTATCCTATGTTTAGTAGGGCCTCCCGGAGTGGGAAAGACATCTATAGCAAAATCAGTAGCAAGGGCACTTAATAAAAAATTCATCAGAGTTTCACTCGGCGGAGTAAGAGACGAGGCTGAAATAAGAGGTCATAGAAGAACCTATGTAGGTGCTATACCGGGAAGAATAATAAATGCGATAAAAGAGGCGAAGGTTAAAAATCCTGTGTTTTTATTTGATGAAATAGATAAAATGGCATCTGATTTCAGAGGGGACCCCGCTTCGGCTATGCTCGAAGTGCTTGATCCCGAACAGAACAAGGATTTTACTGACCACTATATGGAAGTTCCTTTTGACCTTTCAAAAGTTTTATTTATTACCACTGCAAACTCACTGTCTACAGTGCCAAGACCGCTTTTGGACAGAATGGAAGTAATAGAAATATCAGGTTATACAGAAGAAGAAAAGCTGAAAATAGCGAGAATTCATCTGCTTCCTAAGCAACTTAAAGAACACGGACTTTCAGACAGTTTTATCAAACTTTCCGATGAAAATTTGAAACTGATAATTTCAAAATACACCAGAGAATCGGGAGTTAGAAATCTGGAAAGAAAATTGGGACAGCTTTGCAGAAAGGCTGCAAAAAGCAAGGTGGAAAATCCCAAACTTGAATCTGTGACTATAACTAAGCAAAATATAGAAAAATATCTCGGGAAACCGATATTCAGGTACCAAACCGTATCCGGAAAATCTGAAATAGGTAGTGTAACAGGACTTGCGTGGACACCTGTGGGTGGGGATACTCTTACTATAGAGGTAACCACTATGAAAGGCTCAGGGAAGTTGGAACTCACGGGACAACTCGGAGATGTGATGAAGGAGTCTGCTAAAGCGGGGATGAGTTATGTTAGATCAATAGCAGATAGATACGATATAGATCAGGATTTTTATAAAGAAAAGGATATCCATGTTCATATTCCCGAGGGTGCTATTCCGAAAGACGGACCATCTGCCGGAGTTACTATGGCTACAGCTCTTTTGTCAGCGATTGGCAAAATACCTGTAAGCGCCGAACTTGCTATGACAGGAGAAGTAACTTTAAGAGGAAATGTACTGCCTGTAGGAGGAATAAAAGAAAAAGTCCTTGCAGCCCATAGAGCAGGTATAAAGAAAGTGCTGCTTCCACAGGAGAACAAAAGGGATAT
>JBHASY010000145.1:0-2649 GCA_041831635.1 Acetoanaerobium sp.
CTACGTCCACAAGCGCTATGTTCGCGTATTCGGCAGACAGCTCGTCCCTGTATGCCGCAAGTCCCGCATAACCGATTTTATCATCGACGGCGCAGTGTACGTCGGAGGTCGCAATTATCACGACATCATCTGTGTTCAGTGCCTTAGGTTCCGCATAGCCCATTGCCGGCATCATAGCGAAAACCAATACAACAGAAAGCACTACTGTTAGAATTCTTCTGCTCTTCATGTTTGTTCTCCTTTACATCAAAGCAACGTTTCATTTTGACGGCAAACGCCGTTTTTTTCATTATAAACCATCTACGGCAATTATAAAATACTTTTTATTATTATTTGCGAAATGATTTTATTGATTATATCATTCCGTCGGATATTCTGTTGTGCGGATTTCGATTGATTTTTAACTCCATTTGACTCGCTGCGGCTTTGAGTATATAATTGATATAAACCTGACTTTCGCAGTGAAAAAAGAAATTAAACGCCCATAACCATTGTGTATCAACGGCTGTGGGCGTCTTTAAATCTTCAATTAGTTGTTGTGTTTTGCTTCCTCACGATTGAGTTCCCAGTATTTTTTTTAATTTCAGAAAGTGTGCGATATTTTAATGAGAAATCAATGGATGTGGCATCTCCTAAAGTTTTAAGGACATCATCGAAATACCCTAAGGCATAGTAGTTTTGTTCAATATGTGTATAGTTGCTTTTCCTTATGCTTTCAACAATCTGGTTAACGGAATATTTACGCCCGATTTTCATTTCAAGTATTCTAAGGATAGTTAAAGCAACAAAACAAGTCATGAAATGTGCGCAAATATGATTTTCACTCGAAACATAAACCGGTCTTGCAGTAAGATTACTCTTTGTAATTTTGAAGGATTCTTCGATTTTCCAAAGTCCTCTGTATATGTCAATTATCTCCTCAGATGTTTTTTCCATCTCACTGGTTACTATCAAATAGTAGCCGTCGAATTTGGATTCTTCGTCTATCAAATCCTGATTGATTTCAAGTAGACTTTTGCTTTCTAATATCTCACCTGTTTTTTTATCATATTCAAGGTGTTTTACATATTTTGCCGCACCATAAGAAGTTGCTTTAGTATACTTGCCGGGAGATACAATTAAGTCGTGTGATTTTGATAGGATGGCTTCACGTTCCGCCTTAGCTCTTTTTGCATATTTTTCACTGTAGAATACGACTTGCTTTTCATCAATGTGTATGCTTTTCTTTTTTCCGCTAAGTAAAGAAACTTTGATTTCTCTTGGACAACAGCGGGACTTAAATTTGTAGTCATCACCTTTATTTATATAACCGTTTTCATCAAGCACGAAGTCTTTCACCTCTTGATTGGCACCCCTTATGCTCATAGAAATCACATATCCGTTTTTGCCGGAAAGTGCATAGTAGATATTATCCCCACTGTTAATACCTTTATCGGCAACGATAATTATCTTATCAGTACCAAGTTCTTTTTTTGCATTTTTAAGAGCCGGTCTTAAGGTTAACACATCATTTGTATTACCGGGGAAAAGGTCATATGAAACAGGAAGTCCGTTGTTATCTATGAATAGACCCATTTGGATTATCGGGTCAGGCCTATGTTCCTTACTTACTCCTTTTTTCCTAATGTTATCTTGCTTATCAATCTCAAAGTAGTAGTTAGTAACATCATAGTATAGGACGGATGTATCCCGACCATAGTTTCTTACGATGCGCTCGTGAATCCACTTTTGAAGTTCTTTTTCGTAATCGGAAAAATATGTTAGAGCACGATATACATCATCTATCGAAAACTCAGTTCTATCAAAAAATCTATCTTTGTTTTCAAAGGTACTTTTTTTTGAGCAAGGAAGGATGACTCTTGCGTAAACTAAAAGCTTAAAAACACTGTTGAGATTAAACTTGATGTTTAGGTTACGTTGCCTTGACTGAAAGAAAGAATCCAAACTCAGTTCATGGTAGATTTTAGAAAGTGCTGCATATCCAAAGTTTTTAACAAGATTATCGCCGGAAGCAAGCTTTTGGTCGGGAAATATCTCAATAGATATAGGTTTATGTATGTCATTATACTCATCACTCATTCTCTTGGCCACTTCGAGAAAATGAGCAATCGGGTTAGGATATATTTTCTCAAGTTCATCAAGATAACCGAGGGTTTCAATTGTTTTTTGCTTAGATTTACCGGTGCCTTTTTCACGATATCCTTGGACAATTGATAAATATATTCTACCTTTGCGTTTTTCTTTTCTTAAAAACATGGAAAATCCTCCAAGTCAGATAATATTTCATGTAAATATTATACCATCAAACAGAACAAAAAGCAACTAAAACATTCGAAAAATTAAATAAAAAAAGACTCGTAAACAAGATATGCCAACGAGAATCACATTTCTATTATTATTTTAGTTGCAAAACTATGGAAACCGCAATATTCTATTTGCCATAACATATTGCAATAATTATATGCAACTACAGCACACATTACATCGGACAGAATAACTGCCAGAATCCAAAAGAAAACCGATAATTTTTTCATAATTAATACCCCCTGTTTTTTTAGTTACATTAGTTTTTTAATATTATAACTTAATCGAGGATAAAATGCTATACACAACTGTACACGATTTCGCAACATGGGTTGCATAATATTA
>JBHASY010000146.1:0-5202 GCA_041831635.1 Acetoanaerobium sp.
AGAGTCTTTATTTAAAATCTCTGAAAATTCGTTTTGGCTGTGGATTGTTATCATAAGAGAAGTTATTAAACTCAAAAAACTCCTAGTGACTAATTTTCCGTTTAACCTACAGGTACTTTTTCCATCTTCATAAATTTCTCTTCTGAGTATAATCATATCATCTTCTAAATCTATTCCTTCGTCGATTAAAAGTCTTTTTATTTCTTCTTTATTATTTGAATCTAAATAAAAAACAGCCTCTATACTGGTTTTTGACTTATTTTTTCTAACAAAGGATTTATCTGCTCTTTTTCCGAGAGCAAACAGTAGTGCATCTATCACTATAGATTTTCCTGCACCTGTTTCTCCCGTGAAAATATTAAAACCCTCAAAAAAATTTATTTTAGAATGCTCTATCAGTGCAAAGTCCTGTATAAATAATTCTTTTAACATACATAATCTCCTAATTAAAGAAGTTTTCCGAATCTTTCTACAAAACTTGGAACATCTTCTCTATTTTTCATTAAGACAAAAACTGTATCTGTGCCTCCTATGGTTCCTAAAATCTCTTTTTCTTCCAAAGAATCTATTACTTTAGCAACCAAATTAGCTGCTCCATCAACAGTTTTTAGACAGACTATATTATCTGAATAGTCAATAGATAATAAAACTTCTTTGACAAATCTGAGTAACTTGTCAAAGGAAGTTTTATCTGCTTCTCTAAGTGAAGCATATTTATATTCCCCATTTTCGCCTAAAACCTTGACTAATTTCAGTTCTTTTATATCCCTCGATATGGTGGCCTGAGTGACCTGAATGCCTGCCTCTCCTAGCTCAAATACCAATTCATCTTGAGTTTCAATTTCATTATTTTCAATAATTTCAAGTATCTTGGCATGTCTTTTCTGTTTCAATTTCTTACCCCCTTTGTTTTTCTATATATTAAAATAAATTCTTATGTGCCATATCCACCACACCGTCAATATTTATTTCACTGTTTACTTCACAACTAGAGTTAAAATGCACTAAAAATTCAATATTGCCTTTAGGGCCTGTAATAGGAGAGTATGAAATATTTTGTGTTTTTAATCCTATATTTTCTGCGAATATCAAGATTTCCTGTATTACTCTTTTATGAACTAAGCTGTCTTTTACTACTCCTTTTTTTTTAACTTCTTCTCGTCCTGCCTCAAACTGAGGTTTTATCAAAGCTATTACATCAAAATATCTCTTTGAAATAATTTTTAACAGTACAGGCAAAATCATTTTTAGCGATATAAAAGATACATCTATACTTGCAAATTCGATATTTTCATTTTTAAATAAATCTTCATCTATATATCTAAAGTTAGTTCTTTCCATACAGACTACTCTTGGGTCGTTTCTAAGTTTCCAATCCAGTTGACCATATCCTACATCTACAGAATATACTTTTCTTGCCCCGTTTTGTATCATACAGTCGGTAAATCCCCCTGTGGATGCTCCTATATCTATACAGACTTTATTTTTTAGATCTATTTTAAAATCAATAATGGCTTTTTCGAGTTTTAGTCCTCCTCTGCTTACATAATTTAAAAGATCTGCTTTAAGAACTATATTTGCATCTTCATCTACCATAGTTCCTGCCTTATCACAAACTAAATTATCTACATACACATTTCCTGCCATTATGTTTCGCTTTGCTTTTTCTCTAGTCAAACATATATTTTTTTCTACCAATAGTATGTCTATTCTTTTCTTCATGAAATTTCCTCGTAATTTGTCTCATATCCTATAAACTCAGTAATGCTTTCATATATCCCGTCGCTGTCAAGTCCAAATTTTGATAGTAGTATATCAGTATTTCCGTGCTCTATAAACTTGTCAGGCAATGAAAAAGACTTGAATTTCCCTGAATACTCGTTATCAAAAAGTTTTTGTTTTAATTTTGAACTAAATCCTCCGGAATAAATATGATCTTCAAGAGAAAATATATAGTCCATATCATCTGACAATTTCTGAATACTCGTCTCATCCATTGGATTTATACATCTGGCATTTACTACAGAAACTTTAATTCCCGATGCAGCCATTTTATTTCTTACTTTTAGAGCAGTTTCTACCATTTTTCCGACAGATATTATAGCTATCTTAGGTTCATCATAAATCCACTCCCAATTCATGAGATTTAAATCTCTATCATAATTATCCAGATTTATAGCTTTTCCTCTTGGATATCTTATTGCTATGGGATGTGCGTAAGTATGAGAAAATTCTATCATAGCTTTTAGTTCTATCGAATCTCTGGGTGCCATAATCGTAAAATTCGGTATAGTAGAAAGAAAACCTATATCAAAAACACCATGATGTGTTTCTCCATCTTCTCCTACCAAGCCGGCTCTATCGATGAGCAAAGTAACAGGTAAATCTTGCAGGGCTACATCGTGCAAAACTTGGTCATAGGCTCTTTGCAAAAACGTCGAGTACACTACAAAATATGGTTTTATCCCTGAAGTAGCCAGTCCTGCGGCTAGTGTAACAGCATGTTCTTCTGCTATTCCTACATCTATTATCCTGTCAGAATGTTTATCAATTACAGCATCAAGTCCCGTTCCGCTTATCATGGCTGCTGTGATAGCAACCGTTTTTGAATCTTTGTCAAAAATGTCGTTTAAAGTATTCCCAACTACATTTGAGTAGGTAAGCTGAAAACTGGAGCTTACACCTTTAGCGATGTCAAATTTGCTTACTCCATGATAGTCGCGCGGGTTATTTTGTGCGTATTTATAGCCTTTTCCTTTTGTAGTCAGTACATGGAGAATTTTAGGTCCCTCTATATTATTTAATTCGTTTAAGGCATGCACTATAGACTTATAGTCATGACCATCTAAAGGTCCAAAATACTTTATGCCCATTTCTTCAAAAAAAGCCCCAGGCATTACCATATGTTTCAAACCATCTTTTATTTTAACAGCAGCATTTGTAGCCTTTGCTCCTACTACAGGTACAGAACTCATAAACTCAATCATATTCTTAGAAAATTTTCTATATGTCGTTGTCATTCTTATGTTATACAGGGAATTAGATAAACCGCCGACATTCTTACATATAGACATATCATTATCATTTAAAATAACCAGCATATCGGTATTTGTACTTCCAAGATGATTTAGCCCCTCTAAAGCTAATCCGCCAGTCAAGGCTCCGTCTCCTATGACTGAAATTACCTTAAACTTTTCATTACATAAATCTCTTCCTAAAGCAATTCCAAGTCCTGCTGAAATAGATGTAGAACCATGACCCGTTTCAAAACAATCATGTGGACTTTCTTTTCGTTTGGGGAAACCGCTTAATCCCTCATACTGCCTAAGCGTTGAAAATTTTTCTTTTCTTCCTGTAAGCAATTTATGGACGTAAGTCTGATGGCCTACGTCAAATATGATCTTGTCTTTAGTGGTGTCATATACGCTATGAAGTGCAAGTGTAAGTTCTACTACACCTAGATTTGATGCCAAATGCCCACCGGTTTTTGAAACTGATTTTATCAAAAACCTACGTATATCTTTTGCTAATTTATCTATTTCATTCGTTGATAGTTTTTTTAAGTCACTCGGTTTATTTATATTTCCAAGATATTTGTACATATTTACTCTCTCTTTCATAATTTTAAACTATAATATGAGCCATCAGCATTCCTAAAATTGCACCTGCAAATACTTCTTTAGGTGTATGTCCTATAAGTTCTTTTAACCTTACTTCATTTAAAGGGTCTTTTTTATGTTTATGAATATCATCTATTATTGCATTTAATATCTTAGCTTGTTTTCCCACAGACCTTCTTACTCCGGCAGCATCATACATCACTACAAGTGCCAGAACCAATGCAAGTGCAAATTCGGATGAATCATATCCTGAAACTAAACCTACTGCTGTTGCAAGGCTCGTAACAAATGAGGTATGAGAACTGGGCATACCGCCTGAACCTACAAACCTTGATAAATCAAGTTTTTTCTCAAAAATATAGGTAAGTATTACCTTTATTAACTGAGCTATAAACCAAGATAAAAAACAAGCTATAAACACATCGTTGTCAATTATTCCTTTAAAAAAATTCAATATTTACCTCCTATTTTTTCCTAGTAAGTATATACTTTGCCAAGTCTACAAAAAATTCCTTTCCTGTATCGTCAAATACATTCAAACTTTCAATAGCAACTTCTACAGTAGTTTTCGCATATTTTTTAGATTTATCTAATCCAAAGTACTTAGGATAGGTCGCTTTGTCATTTGATTCATCGCTACCTATAGGTTTTCCAAGTTCTTCTTCACTACCTTCAATATCAAGTATATCGTCCGTAATTTGAAATGCCAGTCCTATATTTTTTGCATAAGTCTTCAGAGCGTTAAATTTTTCGTCATCAGCTTCTGCCATAACAGCAGGCGACAAAATAGATGCCTCTATTAACGCACCCGTTTTCTTGGTGTGAATAAATTTCATGGTTTCAATATCAATATTTTCCCCTTCTGACTTTATATCTACAGCCTGACCTGCAATCATACCGCTTATCCCAGCTGCCTTAGAAATTAAATTTATACCATCTATATTACTTTTAGTTAAATTCTTCGATACAAACTCTATCATTATCTCGTGTGCCAAATTTAACAGTCCGTCTCCTGCAAGTATAGCTATAGCCTCTCCATAAATTATATGATTTGTAGGTTTTCCTCTTCTAAGTTCGTCGTTGTCCATAGCAGGTAAATCATCGTGAATTAAAGAATATGTATGAATCATCTCTAATGCACAAGCTATATCTATAAAATGCATCGGATTTTTGTTTAGCAATTTTATAGTTTCTAAAAATAAAATCGGTCTTAGTCTTTTTCCACCTGCTTGTACACTATATCTCATAGAGTCAATTAAAATTTTTTCATAAATCACATCTATAGTTAGCAATTCACTCATACGATTTTCTATTATTTTTCTATCCTCTTCCAATACATCCTTAAAATTCATATTTATACTTCTCCTGTTATTTATTGATTACTTTTATTTTTAACTCTGCACTATCTATTATATCACGACATCGCTGATATATTTGTATTCCGGACTCATATTTTTTTAAACTTTCCTCAAGATTAAGTTCGCTACTTTCCAGTTCATTTGCGATGTCTTCTAATTGTTTCATTAACTCTTCTAAAGAATTTTTGTTTTTTTTCATTAGATATCCTCATTTCTAACCGATA